>JAZSFO010000079.1:0-26272 GCA_045532255.1 Clostridia bacterium
CTTTTAAGGCTGTTAAAGCCATCATTATCACCTTTTGGAAGGATAAGTGGAAACATATATTTCAACGGCAGAGAACTGTCCTCATACGATGTCAGAAATCAGGCATCGGCTATTGGCTTTGTAATGCAAAATCCCGACAATCAGATTGTAACAGACAAGGTGTGGCATGAGCTTGCTTTCGGTCTGGAAAGCTTGGGAATTAAACAAAACGAAATCAGGACAAGAGTCTCGGAAATGGCATCATTCTTCGGCTTGCAATCATGGTTTTACAAAAATGTGTCCGAGCTTTCGGGAGGTAAAAAGCAACTTTTGAACCTTGCATCTGTAATGGTAATGCAACCGTCGGTTTTGATACTTGACGAACCCACAAGCCAGCTAGACCCGATTGCCTCGGCAGAATTTTTGAAGGCTCTCGAAAAAATCAACCGTGAGCTTGGGGTGACGGTTATTATCACCGAGCATCGTCTGGAGGATGCCTTTCCGATGGCAGACAGAGTTATCGTTATGGATAAGGGCAGGATAATTGCAGACGAATGTCCCGTTGAGGTCGGCAGAGTTCTCAAAGCAAAAAATCACGATATGTACAAAGCACTTCCGACCCCCATGAGAGTTCACGGAAATGTGCCCGGTTCTCTGCCTTGTCCCTTGACGGTAAGAGACGGCAGAACATGGCTTGAAGAATATTCCAAGCAAAACACACTTAATCCGAATGTAATTCCAAAAGATAATTTTAAGGACAACGGCGATACGATAATCGAAATCAAAGATGCGTATTTCAGGTACGAAAGAGACTTGCCCGATGTTATAAAGGGGTTAAATTTAAGGGTCAATAGGGGCGAGCTGTTTGCAATAGTCGGCGGTAACGGCACAGGAAAGACAACGGCACTTTCGCTTATATCAGGACTTGGCAGAGCATACAGGGGCGATGTGCTGATAAAGGGACAAAGCATATCAAAAATCAAGAATTTATATAACGGTCTCCTGGGCGTTCTTCCTCAGAATCCGCAGAGTGTGTTTGTAAACAAAACAGTTTGTCTTGATTTGTTGGATATGCTGTCCGAAAGAAAGCTCTCAAGGGAAGAAAAGGAACAAAGGATATGGAATATCGCTGTGCTTTGCAGAATCGAAAATCTACTGGAAAGCCATCCCTATGATTTGTCAGGCGGTGAACAACAACGATCCGCACTTGCAAAGATACTGCTTATGGAACCCGAAATACTGCTCCTTGATGAACCGACAAAGGGAATGGATGCACATTTCAAAGAAGAGTTTTCGGATATCCTTATCAGGCTCAGGGCAAACGGCGTTACAATTCTTATGGTTTCTCATGATATAGAATTTTGTGCTCAGTATGCCGACAGATGTGCGCTTATGTTTGACGGAAGTATAACATCAGTTGATACGCCGAGGGAGTTTTTTAAGGGTAAGAATTTCTATACCACATCTGCAAACCGTATGGCAAGAACCTGCCTTCCCGATGCAGTTCTTACAGAGGATATAATCCTTGCATGCGGAGGTAAGAGCGAAAAGACAGAAAGACAAGACCGCAATATAGAAATTCAACGACACAAAAGCGAAATTAAACCGCAAAAAGAAATCAAACCCCAAAAACAAAAAAGACAATATAAAAAAACTCTGTGTCTGAGCATGTTGATGCTTCTTTTAATACCGCTTACAATTTATATGGGGTATTTCCTTTTTGGTCACAGAAGGTATTATTTTATAAGCCTTTTAATCATCCTACAAGCAATGATACCTTTTTTTATGATGTTTGAGTCAAGGCGCCCCAAGGCAAGAGAGCTTGTAGTAATAAGTGTTTTGTGTGCAATTGCGGTTGCGGGCAAAGCGGTGTTCTTTATGCTTCCGCAATTCAAACCCGCTGTGGCTCTGGTAATTATTGCAGGTGTATGCTTTGGCGGAGAAACAGGATTTCTGGTAGGGAGTGTTACGGGATTTGTTTCAAACTTTTTCTTCGGACAAGGCCCGTGGACACCTTGGCAGATGTTTGCTTTTGGCATTATCGGTTTTGTCTCGGGGATATTATTCCAAAAGGGTTTCTTAAAAAAGACCAGAGTATCGCTTTGTATATTTGGCTTTTTGGCAACATTTTTTATTTACGGAGGCATTATGAACCCCGCATCAATTATTATGTGGCAGAATAAAATAACATGGGAGATGATAGCTACGGCATATATTACGGGATTGCCGTTTGATTTGATTCATTCTCTTTCGACGGTATTTTTCCTTTGGTTTATCTCTATGCCCATGCTTGATAAGCTCGAACGCATTAAAATTAAATACGGGCTTATATAGAGAAATATACATATCTTGACAACACTATTAAACAGCGATACAATATAGATAAATACAAAAAATGTAACAAGAATGACACAAGGAGCGGTATATATGTCATACATAAGGGAACAACAAGAGAAGGCAGAGCACGAGAACCTTTCGCCTATGGCGTTTAAGGTTACCGATACAAGAGGAAGAGAAAGAGAAGAGGAAAAGTGTACTCTCAGAACGGATTTTGCCAGAGACAGAGACCGAATTATACATTCCAAGGCTTTCCGAAGATTAAAGCATAAGACACAGGTATTCATAACCGTGTACAATGACCATTTCAGGACGAGACTTACCCACACTCTTGAGGTATCGCAGATAGCAAGAAGCATCTGCCGTGCACTAAGGCTCAATGAGGACCTTGCAGAAGCTATTGCAATGGGACATGACCTCGGTCATACGCCGTTCGGGCACTCGGGAGAGAGGGCACTTGATTCCTTAAATCCCAAGGGCTTCCGCCATTATGAACAGAGTCTCAGAATGGTTGATATTCTGGAAAAGGACGGCAAGGGTATGAATCTTACATATGAGGTACGAGACGGCATACTCAATCACTCAGGCTCCAATCTTGCATCAACCGCAGAGGGAATTGTCATAAAGTATGCAGACAGATTTGCCTATATAAATCACGATATAGATGATGCAGTCCGTGCAGGTGTTATATCCGCATCGGATATACCGAGTGAGCTTTCCAAGACCCTGGGCACCACACATTCGGGAAGAATAAATACCTTGATTACAGATATGGTAGAGGCAAGCATGAGGGAAAACAGAATATGTATGAATCCCGATACAGAAAGAGATATGCTCAGTTTAAGACAGTTTATGTTCACTTATGTGTACGAAAAACTTGCCGTAAAGGATTATCAATCCTATATGGTTATAGAAAAGCTATATAAATACTTCCGCTCAAATCTTGATAAGCTCCCCCCTGAGTATGCGATGCATCTTAAGGACTGGGATGCAGATACGGTAGTGTGTGACTACATATCCGGTATGACGGATACATTTTGCCTTAAGCTTTTTAATGAGCTTTTTATGCCCGTACCGGAATTTTAAAAAAGGGATTTTCGTTTTTTTGTCGAATAGGATACATAGGAGGATGATTATGCCTTTATATCCTGAATACTTAATACGCGAAGTGGCTGACAAAAACGACATCCGCGATGTAATTTCTCAATATGTTAATCTAAAGAAGGCCGGCAGCTCATATGTGGGACTATGTCCGTTTCACAATGAGAAGACGCCTTCATTTTCTGTATCACCCCAAAAGGGTATCTTTCATTGTTTTGGTTGCGGAGAGGGCGGCAATGTCATTCACTTTATGATGAAAATTGAAAATATGCCATTTGTTGAAGCTGTGGAAAAGCTTGCCCAAAGAGCAGGTATAACCCTTCCCAAGACAGACGACAGAGACAACGAGCGCCATGCCCGTATAGCCAAGGAGAGAGACACCGTATACGAAATCAACATGGCCTCGGCAGAATACTTTTATTCCAATCTCAAAGGCTCAAAGGAAGCTGTGGAATACTTAAAAAAGCGTCTGCTCTCGGGTGCTGATGCTAAGAAGTTCTTTCTCGGCTATGCCAGAGACGGCTGGGACAATCTCTTCAAGCACTTGCTGTCTTTAGGATACGGAGAGGGCGATATCCTCAAGGCGGGCCTCATCAAGGCGAGTGACAACGGGAAGTATTATGACTTTTACAGAAACAGAATAATGTTTCCGATATTTGACACCCGAAACAGAGTCATAGCCTTTGGCGGACGCTCGCTTGGCGATGACAAGCCAAAGTACCTTAATTCGCCCGATACCTCTGTTTTCAGCAAAAGCCGAAATCTTTATTTCCTCAATGTTGCCCGCAGGTCCAAAAAGGACTTTGTTATACTTGTAGAGGGCTATATGGATGTAGTCGCTCTTGCCAAAAACGGTTATACAAATACCGTTGCAACACTCGGTACAGCACTTACACCTGCACAGGCAAAGCTTATTGCATCTGAGTTCAAAGAGGTTGTAATATGCTACGACAGCGACGGAGCGGGACGAAATGCCACAAACAAGGCAATACGGATTTTGCGTGAGCAGGAGATAAAAATATCCGTTCTCAACCTGAGGGATAAAAAAGACCCTGACGAATATATAAATTCATACGGAGTTGCAAGGTTTGATAACTGTATATCCAAACGAAAATCCGATATGATGTATTTAATGGATACATTAGAGGAACAATACGATATAGCTCAAAAATCCCAAAGAATATCGTTTGTAAGCGATGTTCTGGAATATTTCAGACTTATCAAAAATCCCGTTGAGCTTGATGTGTATATCGAGGAGCTTGCAGACAGAACCAAGGTATCTGCAAATGCCATATATTCACAACTCGGAATTGTAAAGGCGGTTAATTCAACGCAGGGACAGGCAATGAGCGAGACGCCCGATGTCAATATGATTGCACAGCGAAAGACACCCCTTTCGTCAGATGCCGCACTTGAGAGAGCGAGACAGCTTATGCTCTCGCTTATTATATCTTCTCCCTCTGTGTTGGGGAGCAGGAAACAGACTATAACTCCCGAGCTTTTTGAAAACCCCGTACACATAAAGCTACTTAGCTATATATCGGCGTTTGGCGATATAGGGAAGCATATAGAACCGTCTCAGGTCATAGATTTGTTCACCGAGGATGAAGAAATCAAGGAGGTATCCCTTATACTTTCGCTCGACAATATGACCGATGACCCAATCAAAGCATTTGACGATTATCAAAAGGTCATAGCGGACAGAATGAACCGAAAAAACATCATGTCACAGCTTGCCGGAGACAGTCCGGATAAAATAGAAATACTTAATAAAATTATCAAAAACCAATGATACTGGAAGGAGCATTTGTGTGGATAAAAAAGAAGAAAAGAATCTTAACGATAAGAAAACCGCGGTGCTTGAACTCGTAGAACTCGGAAAGAAAAAAGGAATTCTTTCATACAAAGAAATAGAGGAGACTCTAAGCGAATTTGATTTGGATGTAAAGGATATAGAAAAACTTTACGAAAACCTTGAAGCTATGGGTATAGAGCTTGTCAAGGATTTTGACAAGGAGCTTCAGGAAATACAGACCAACGAGGAAGAAATCGATATTTCCGTACCCGAGGGCATAGGACTTGACGACCCTGTCCGTATGTACCTCAAGGATATAGGAAAGGTGCCCCTGCTCACAGCCGAGGAAGAAATCCGCTATGCAGAGCTTATGCATGAAGGCGACGAAGTAGCAAAGAAGAGACTTGCAGAGGCAAACCTAAGACTTGTTGTAAGCATTGCCAAAAGATATGTAGGCAGAGGAATGCTCTTTCTGGATTTGATACAGGAGGGCAATCTCGGTCTTATTAAGGCAGTGGAAAAATTTGATTACACCAAGGGCTACAAATTCAGTACCTATGCAACATGGTGGATAAGACAGGCTATTACGAGAGCTATAGCAGATCAGGCAAGAACAATAAGAATACCTGTCCATATGGTAGAGACAATAAATAAGCTTATAAGGGTTTCCAGACAGCTTCTTCAGGAGCTTGGAAGAGAGCCTCATGTTGACGAAATTGCAAAGGAAATGAACATGAGCAAGGAGAGAGTCCGTGAGATTATGAAGATTGCACAGGAGCCTGTTTCTCTTGAGACACCAATAGGCGAGGAAGAGGACAGTATTCTTGGTGACTTCATACCCGACAGCGATGCTCCTGCACCGTCCGAAATGGCGGCATATACACTCCTTAAGGAACAGCTTATATCTGTTCTGGACACCCTTACACCAAGGGAGGCAAAGGTACTCAAACTCCGTTTTGGATTAGACGACGGCAGAAATCGCACATTGGAGGAAGTCGGCAAGGAATTCAATGTAACCAGAGAGCGTATAAGACAGATAGAAGCAAAAGCACTAAGAAAGCTAAGACACCCGAGCCGAAGCAAGAAGCTAAAGGATTATCTCGAATAAAATGTTTTTTGATAAGTTAGAAAAGACAGCAATTCTGATATTGGCAATAACTGTAATGACTGCCGTAGGTATGCGTATATGCAAGGATTATTTCAAGGTTCCGCTTGTATATGAGGGAGAAAGTATCCCAAAAGAGACCTTTAGTGTTGAAATAACGGGAGAAGTAGAAAATCCGGGTAAATATGCAGTTGTCAAGGGTGCCAGAATATGCGATGTCATATACAGCGCAGGCGGAATTACTTCGCGTGCGGATATAGAGAACACAGACCTTGATGCTGTTGTAATTGCCGATACAAGCATCAATATACCAAGCCTCTATTCTGATGGTGAGCCTTTGTCAATACCTGCAATAAATATAAATACTGCAGATGTTGACACACTTATGCTTATACCGGGCATAGGCGAGGTAACGGCACAGAGAATAGTGGACTGGCGCAAAATTAACGGCTTATTTGAAACCATATCCGAGATTACAAAGGTAGAGGGCATTGGAGATAAGAAGTTTCGCGAAATAAAGAATTATATTATAACCGAGGAAATATCACGGTAAAAAAGGACGGATTAAAGATATGAAAATTTTGATTGTTGATGACGAAAAGCTTCTTGTAAAAGGTATGAAGTTTAACTTTGAGCAGGACGGCTATACTGTAGAAACAGCATATGACGGCGAGGAAGCGCTTAAACTTGCGCATGACAAAAATCTCGACATCATCATACTTGACCTTATGCTTCCCAAGATAGACGGCCTTTCTGTATGCCAGAAGATAAGAGAATTTTCAAGTATTCCTATAATTATGGTTACAGCAAAGACAGAGGACATGGATAAGATTATGGGTCTGGAATACGGCGCAGACGATTACATAACAAAGCCGTTTAATATACTTGAACTCAAGGCAAGGGTTAAGGCTATAATGAGAAGAATAACCCCCGTTGCCAAGGAGGGAGACCGTTCAAAAATCAAGATGGGAACTGTGGAGCTTGATTACAATCAGAGAACAGTTACTATTGAGGACAAGGTTGTTGACCTTACAAGTAAGGAATTTGACCTCATGGATTTGCTTGTGTGCAATCCAGGCAAGGTGTATTCCAGAGATAATTTGCTGGATTTAATATGGGGTTATGACTATCCGGGCGATGCAAGAACGGTTGATGTTCATGTGAGACGACTCCGTGAGAAAATCGAACCCAACAGTGCAGAGCCTATTTATCTGCTTACAAAGTGGGGAGCTGGTTACTATTTCAAAGACATCACTTAAAAACAAACTCAAAAAAAATATAACTCTGCGTTCTATGGTGATACATACATCGGTTGTGCTTCCCTTTACACTTCTTGTCATGATGGTGTTTAAGATTATTTCTGCTTTTTCGGGCAGAGGGAGCTTTGATATGCATGCAGTAACAGAGATTGTTACCGTAACATTTCTTGTTACTGTAGCAAGCCTTATTGTGAATGTGCATATTGTAAACAAAATCCGAGGCCGTATATCATCATACACAGAATGTATTCACTCAATGGTTGAGGAGCAAACCGACGACAAACTGGAAGTTTGCGGTGGTGATGAAATTGCCGGCCTTGCAGAAGCGTTTAATGAGCTTAGCGAAAGGTTTGCCATTATCGAAAAGCAAAGAACCGAATTTGTATCAAATGCATCCCATGAGCTAAAGACACCTCTTAGCTCAATTAAGCTTATGGCAGATTCCATAATCCAGACCCCCGATATAGAGATGGATTATGTAAGAGAATTTCTTACAGATATGAACGAAGAGGTAGAGAGGCTCAACAGAATAGTCAATAAGCTTCTTTATATAACAAAAATGGATACCCTCACACAGAGTATGTCGGGAACACTTGAGCTTATAAATCTTAAGGATGTTATTTCGGGGATAAACAAGAACCTCATTCCGATAGCGGACATGGAGGAAAAAGAGCTTATTCTTAATGCAGAAGAGGATATTCTTATTATGGCAAATAAGGATATTTTGTGGCAGGCGGTATATAATATAGTAGACAATGCCCTTAAGTATACAGGTGATAACGGAAGGGTAGAGATAACCCTTCTCAAAGAAAACAAAAGGGCAATCATAATAGTGAGGGACAATGGGGTAGGTATATCACCCGAGGATGCGGATAGAATTTTTGACAGATTTTACCGCGTTGACAAGGCGCGCAGCCGTGAGACAGGCGGTACGGGTCTGGGTCTTTCCATTGCCCATGCGGCAATAGAATTCCACAATGGTTCTATTGAGGTTAAGAGCACTCTCGGAGAGGGAAGCGAATTTCGTATTGTTCTTCCGCTTGTGGAGTGGCTTTGAGATGCCAATTTCGGTCAATACTGCATAAAATCTCTTGAAAATACGAACGGAGGTATAAGACATGAAAAAATTGTTGGTTTTTGCACTTGTTATTGCACTTGGTTTTGTAACCGCATGCCAGAATAAAAACACCGATACAACATATAATCCTCCAAAGGAGGTAGAAAACCATACAGAAGAAATAACTCTGTATTACGCAAGCACGGATGCTGCGTATCTTGTAACAGAAGTTATGGAGGTGCCCTCGGACAAAGCAGAGGACCCATCCTATGTGCTCGGGAAATTACTTGACGGTCCCTCGGAAGACGGATTGGTAAATGCAATTACCAAAGGCACAAATATAAATTCCGTAAAGACAGAGGATGGCTTATGTACCGTAGATTTGAGCGCTGAGTTCATAGAAAAAAGCGGTACTGCTAACGAGAGAATGGCAATATACTCTGTTGTAAATACCCTTTGCGGACTTGACGGCGTTGATAAGGTTCAATTTTTGATTGACGGAAAAAAGATTATGATATTCGGAAGCTATATATTTGATGAACCGTTCGAGGCGGACAAATCTATTGTCAAATAAACAGTATCAGAGGTAAAATTATGAACAACTTGCCAATAGGCATCTTTGATTCGGGTGTTGGCGGTATCAGTGTTTTGAGACACATGCTGACTCTTATGCCAAACGAAAATTATATATATCTGGGCGACTCAAAAAACGCCCCCTACGGAACAAAGAGCCATGAGGAAATACTTACATGTGCGTTCAAATGTGCTGACTATCTTATATCAAAGGGAATTAAGATGCTCGTGGTTGCATGCAATACGGCTACAAGTGTGTGCATAGATTCCCTGAGGCAAAAATACAGGGATATCAATGTTGTCGGCATTGAGCCTGCATTAAAGCCTGCTGTAATGACAGGCGGATTTCCGACCGTAGCTGTTATGGCAACACCGCTCACTCTAAAGGAACAGAAGTTTGATAAGCTGATGAAGCAGTACAGCTCAGAGTGCACTATAATACCGATGCCATGTCCGGGGCTTATGGAGATAGTCGAAAATGGCAAGGCGGAAAGCAAGGAATGTGAGGAATATATAAAAAACATTTTTAATGGTATTGATAAGCTGGATGCCGTGGTACTCGGATGCACGCATTATCCCTTCGTTTCGGGAATGATCAGGAAGGTCTATCCCGATATAAAGATTTTTGACGGCGGAGAGGGTACGGCAAGACAGGTTCAAAGACTTCTCGAAAAAGATAATCTTCTTACAGTATCGAAGACAAAAGGCAGTATAATTTTTGAAAATACGCTTTTAGACGACAGGATAAATCAGCTTGCTAAGAAGCTTTTGGATTAGTTATTATGGGAGGTTTTGTTTATGAAAATATGCGTTTTTGGAGCAGCCAGTAACGAAATTGATGAAAGCTATATAAAGGTAACAGAGGAATTTGGATTTCTTCTTGCAAAGAGAGGACACAGCCTTGTGTTCGGTGCAGGTGGGCACGGACTTATGGGTGCTTGTGCACGGGGCGTAAAGAAAGCAGGAGGAGAAATAACGGGAGTTATACCTGAGTTTTTTAAGGATGAGAATATAGAGCTTATATATGATAAGTGCGATACGCTTATATATACAGAGACAATGGCGCAGAGAAAATCAAAAATGGAGGACCTTGCAGATGCATTTGTCATAGTTCCTGGAGGCATAGGAACCTTTGAGGAATTTTTTGAGGTGCTTACATTAAAACAGCTTGCCCGACACACAAAGCCTATTGCAATCTATGATATAAACGGCTATTACAAGCATCTTGACGAGCTTCTTGAAATGGGATTTAACGAGAGATTTATAAGAGATGACTGCCGTCTTATTTACGGACACAGCGAAGATGCCAATGAAGTTCTTGATTATATCGAAAATGATACCAGAGAGGAAAGAGATGTTCATAGTCTAAAGAACGGATAATTAAATAATTTTTTAAGTAAGCTATTGTAAAAATGTAATTTTTGGTGTAAAATGTAATTTAGTTTATAATAATTTTTTTAAATACACAGGAGGAAGAAAATGAGTTTTATCGACAGAATCAAAGAAAGAGCAAGAATGGACAAAAAAACAATCGTACTGCCCGAGTCCATGGACAGAAGAACCTTTGAGGCGGCAGAGATTATACTTAAGGAAGATATCGCTGACCTTATCATCATCGGTACACCCGAGGAAGTGGAAGAAAACAGCAAGGGTCTCGATATTTCCAAGGCTACAATAATCGACCCATACACATACGAAAAGACAGAGGAATATCTCAATCTTTTTGTAGAACTCAGAAAGTCCAAAGGTCTTACATATGAAGAAGCTAAGAAAACAGCTCTTGGCGACTATATGTATTATGCATGCCTTATGGTTAAGGCAGGAGATGCAGACGGTGTTGTTTCGGGCGCGTGCCACTCTACAGCAAACACATTAAGACCCAGTCTCCAGATTATCAAAACCAAGCCCGGAGTTAAGCTTGTATCTGCATTCTTCCTTATGGTTGTTCCCGATTGCCAGTACGGTGAGAACGGTACATTCATATTTGCAGACAGCGGTCTCGAGCAGAATCCCGACCCCGAGAAGCTTGCTGCAATCGCAGCATGCTCTGCAGAATCCTTTGAAATACTCGTTGAAAAGGAAGCAATCGTTGCTATGCTCTCCCATTCCACAAAGGGAAGTGCAAAGCACGCAGATGTAGACAAGGTTGTAGAAGCTACAGCAATCTGCAAGGCAAACAACCCCGAACTCAAGGTAGACGGCGAGCTTCAGCTTGACGCTGCAATAGTTCCTTCAGTCGGCTCATCCAAGGCTCCCGATTCACCGGTTGCAGGTAAGGCAAATGTTCTTGTATTCCCCGACCTTGATGCAGGTAATATCGGTTACAAGCTTGTACAGAGACTTGCAAAGGCAGAGGCTTACGGTCCTGTAACTCAGGGTATTGCAATGCCTATCAACGACCTTTCCAGAGGATGCTCCGCAGAGGATATCGTTGGTGTTGTAGCTATCACAAGCGTACAGGCACAAGCAAGCAAATAATACATAATTACTAGTCGAAAGGATTGATTATAAATGAAAATTCTTGTTATAAATGCAGGAAGCTCATCACTTAAATATCAGTTTATAGATATTGAAACACAGGCAGTTCTCGCAAAGGGTCTTTGTGAGAGAATAGGCATTGACGGTTCCAAACTTACACAGAAGGTAGACGGCAAAGACAACCTTGAAAGAGAACAGAATATGAAGGACCATTCCGATGCTATAAACATGGTTATCGAGGCACTTACAGGTCCCGAGCACAATGTTATTTCCGATATGAGCCAGATAGATGCTGTAGGACACAGAGTTGTTCACGGCGGCGAAGTGTTCAGTGGTTCTGTTGTTATAGATGACAAGGTCATGGATGCAATCAGAGATTGTATTCCTCTTGCACCGCTTCATAACCCTGCCAACATTATCGGTATAGAAGCATGCCAGAAGGCAATGCCCGGAACACCCCAGGTAGGTGTATTCGATACTGCATTCCATCAGCAGATGCCCGCTAAGGCATTTATGTATGCGCTTCCTTACAAGTATTATACAGAGCACAAGGTAAGAAGATACGGTTTCCACGGTACAAGCCACAAGTATGTTTCCGAACAGGCTGCAAAGATGCTTGGCAAACCCCTTAATGAGCTTAAGCTCATCACAATGCACCTTGGTAACGGCTCTTCTGTTTCTGCTGTAATGAACGGACATTCCGTAGATACAACAATGGGCTTTACACCACTTGCAGGTGTTGCAATGGGAACACGCTGTGGTGACATCGACCCTGCTATCGTAAGCTATATTATGGAAAAAGAAGGTCTTGATACAAAGGGTATAGATTCTGTTATGAACAAGGAATCCGGTGTTTACGGAATTTCGGGCATAAGCAGTGACTTCAGAGACCTCGAAGCAAATATGGAAACCAACGAAAGAGCAAAACTTGCACTTGATATGTTTGCATATCATGTTAAGAAGTATGTTGGTGCATATGCAGCAGCTATGGGCGGAGTAGATGCTATAATATTTACAGCCGGTGTAGGAGAGAATACAAAGGTAACAAGAGAAGCAATCGTAGATGGTCTTGAATTCATGGGAATTAAGATCGACAAGGAAGCTAACAACTGCCGCGGAGAGCAGAAGGATATATCTGCACCTGATGCAACTGTTAAGACACTTGTAATTCCTACCAACGAGGAACTTATGATAGCACTTGATACTGCAGAATTAGTAAAATAATTACAATATTATCAAAAAAAACTTGACAAATCGCAAATAAATATATATAATAGTTTTGTTATGTCGAGGTGTATTATGATTTTAGATGTTTCACAGCTAATACAAAACGACGGCGCAGTTAAGGAACTTGATTTTGACCTTAATATGTCAGACATTTCCTTTAACGGTCAGGATATTGTTTTTGAATCACCCTTTACTGTCAAAGGTACAGTCAAAAACATTAGAGGTGTTCTTTACCTGAATCTTGATGCGGATGTATCCTTCAGGACGCAGTGCGCCAGATGTCTGGAGAGCGTAAATGTGCATCACACATTCGAAGTTGACGAGGTCTTTGTGAGGACTGAGCACGATACTGAGGATGAAGATGTTACTGTTCTCGAATCGGGCAATATAGATTTGAGAGAGGTTATAGAGCTTGCATTTTTGGGCTCACTGCCGATTAACTATCTGTGCAGTGAGGATTGCAAAGGTCTTTGCAATGTTTGCGGTATTAACCTCAATAACCAGACCTGCTCGTGCGCTGAGGACAATATAGACCCGCGACTGGCTGTACTTAAACAGTTTCTAAAAGACTAGTTTCTTACAAATATCAGGAGGTGGAATCATGGCAGTACCCAAGAGAAAAACTTCAAAAGCAAGAAGAGATAAAAGAAGAGCTAACTGGAAGCTCGTTTTACCGGGTATGGTAAAATGCCCCAAGTGTCAGGAATACAAGTTACCGCACAGAGTATGCAAGGCTTGCGGTTTCTATGATGGCAAAGAAGTTATAAAGACTGAAGAATAATGCTTATTAAAAAACCTGTTCTGCTCTAATGCAGGGCAGGTTTTTTAAGCAATTGGCTTATAGCGGAGGGGTAGTTGCTATGAAAAAATACACATATCTTTTCTTTGATTTGGACGGCACAATCATAGATTCGTCAGAGGGTGTAACCAGATGCTTTGCTTATGCACTGAATCACTACGGCATAGAGGTAGATGACCTTTCGGAGCTGTACAAGGTTGTCGGACCGCCTCTTAAGGAAGCATTTATGGAGTTCTACGGATTTTCGGAGCAGGACAGTATAGATGCAGTTGCAAAATACAGAGAAAGATACAAGGATACAGGCATATTCGAATGCAGGGTATATGACGGTATAGAAAATCTCCTCCGTAGATTAAAGCAAAGAGGGTATAAAATAGTTCTTGCAACCAGCAAGCCCAAGATATATGCAGAGAGAATTCTTGACAAATTCGGTCTGTCGTGTTATTTTGATTTTGTAGGCGGTGCAGATATACCGCGTGATATTTCTACCAAGGAACAGGTTCTTGACTATACTGTAGGAAGTCTCGGTATAGAGGATTTGTCATCGGTTCTAATGATAGGCGACCGTAAATATGACCTCGAGGGAGCAAGGTATCTGGGTATAGATGCTCTGGGTGTTTTGTACGGCTTCGGTAGCCTTGATGAGCTTATGGAATACCCCAATATAGGAATAGCAAAGAGCGTGGATGAAATAGGCGATTTTCTTTTATAAACAGAGGTATGTATATGTCAAAGGCGGTTGTAAAATCGGTTGACCCCTGTTCAATAGCAGAGGACTGCGGTGTTGAAAAGGGAGATACCATATTAAAAGTAAATAACATAGAATTTCTTGATGTTCTTGATTTCAGATATCTTACTTCGGACGAATATTATACTGTCGAAATTCTTAAAAGGGATGGAAGTACAGAGGTTATAGAGGTATATAATGACCTTTTTGAACAGTTTGGATGCGAGTTTGAAAATTCACTTATGGACGAGGCAAAAACATGCCGTAACAAGTGTGTTTTCTGCTTTATGGATCAGCTTCCCCCGGGCATGAGAGATACCATGTATTTTAAGGATGACGATGTCAGACTGTCATTTCTTGAGGGAAATTATGTAACACTTACAAACCTTTCCGAAGAGGAGATAGACAGGCTTTGCAATATGAGGGTAAGTCCCATAAATATTTCTGTTCATACAACGGATGCAGAGCTAAGGTGCAAAATGCTTGGTAACCGCTTTGCAGGAAAGCTCATGTCTGTTATGCAGAGGTTTAAGGATGCAGGAATAACAATGAATACACAGATAGTTCTCTGTAAGGGTATAAATGACGGAGAGCATCTTCAAAAAACAATTTTCGATTTGGCAAGGCTTTATCCGTCTGTTACCAGTATATCCGTAGTACCCGTGGGTATAACAGGCTTCAGGGACGGGCTTTATCCGCTTGAGAGCTTTAAATATGAAGATTGCATAAATGTTATTAAAGAGGTTGATATGTACCGAAAAGAGCTTATTGAAGCCTTGGGTACAGGACTTGTGTATCTTGCCGATGAATTTTATATAAAAGGCAAAAAAGAGCTTCCACCAAGCGAATACTATGACGATTTTCCGCAGATAGAAAACGGCGTGGGACTTATGAGAACATTTGTTGATGAAATAGATGAATGTCTTAATGATGATATATCATGTTCAAAACCCAGTGCCAAATCAATTGCAACCTCGGAAATAGCATATGATTATATAAATGATGCAGTATGCAGAATAAAGCAAAAATCACCTGATTTTGATGTAAATGTATATAAGATAAAGAATAATTACTTCGGAGGAAAAATTACGGTTACAGGGCTTCTTTGCGGCTGTGATATCATATCTCAGCTAAAGGGTAAGGAGCTTGGCGAGTATCTTGTTTTGTCCTCTGCAATGTTTAAGGATGACATGCCAATTTTGCTTGATGATGTTACCAAAGAGGACATCGAAGAAAAGCTGGGTGTAAAGGTAATAATTTGTGATAATAATGGTATGGATTTTGTAAGTGCCGTTTTGAAATGAAAGGAGATGGCTCAGGGTGAAAAAACCGACTTTTGCCATTGTGGGCAGACCCAATGTGGGTAAATCCACTCTTTTTAATAAGCTTATAGGCGAGAGAATTTCTATCGTTGAGGATACCCCCGGTGTTACAAGAGACAGAATATATGCCGAGGGAGAGTGGTCGGGAAAGAAGTTTGTACTCATAGATACAGGCGGTATAGAGCTAAAGACTGATGATATAATTCCAAGTCAGATGCGTGTGCAGGCAGAGCTTGCAATAGACATGGCAGATGCGATTATATTTATGGTGGATGTAAGATGCGGTCTTACATCTGCGGACAAGGATGTTGCGGCAATGCTTGCAAAGAGCGGTAAGCCGATTGTTCTTGTATGCAACAAGGTAGACAATGTTGGCGATGTGCCCCTGGAATTCTATGAATTCTATAACCTCGGACTTGATGACCCGATTGCCGTTTCGTCCATTCATGGACTCGGAACGGGAGATTTGCTCGACAAGCTGTACAGCTATATAGACTTTGACGAAGAGGTCGAAGAGGATGAAGATGCAATCAAGGTTGCCGTAATAGGCAAACCCAATGTGGGCAAGTCCTCACTTATAAACAAAATTCTCGGAGAAAACAGAGTAATAGTCAGCGATATAGCAGGTACAACGCGAGATGCTATAGACACCCCATATGAGAAGGACGGACAGAAATATATATTCATCGATACAGCAGGTATGAGAAGAAAGGGCAAGATAGACGAAAACATTGAGCGTTACAGTGTTCTGCGTTCTCTTGCGGCAGTAGACAGATGCGATGTTGTACTGATACTGATAGATGCCATGGAGGGCGTAACAGAGCAGGATACCAAGATAGCAGGCTACGCTCACGAAAAGGGCAAGGCAAGTATAATATGTGTAAATAAGTGGGATCTTGTAGAAAAGAACACAAAGACTATGGAGCTTTACCGCAACGAAGTTGAGAGAGACCTTTCGTATATGACATATGCACCTGTTGCATTTTTCTCAGCCCTTACAGGCTCAAGACTAAATAAGATATTTGACCTCATAAAGTATGTCAACAATCAGAATGCGGTTCGTATTTCCACAGGTGTTCTCAATGATGTTCTCAATGAGGCAATTACCAAGGTTCAGCCTCCGTCGGACAAGGGCAAGAGACTCAAGATTTTCTACATTACACAGGCATCAACCAAACCGCCCACATTCATACTCTTTGTAAATGACAGGGAGCTTGCTCACTTCTCATATGTGAGATATATAGAAAATCAAATCCGTACAAGCTTCGGACTTGAGGGCACACCCGTTCGATTTATTATAAGAGAAAGAGGAAAGGATGATTGATATGAATATTTTTGTTGTAATATTTTCATCTGTCTTGGCATATCTTATAGGAAGTGTCAATACAGCAATAATTCTTTCCAGACTCAAGGGGAGCGATATCCGCACACAAGGAAGCGGAAACGCAGGAGCCACAAATACGCTTAGAGTAATGGGCAAAAAGGCGGCTGTTTTGGTGGCACTTTTTGACGGACTCAAGGGAGTTATTGCCGTAACTTTTGCAAGGTATCTTTCTTATTCATTTGGAGTTGACGGCAGGGCACCTGTGTATTTGAGTGCACTTTTTGTAATGCTCGGCCATATATACCCCCTGTACTTTTCGTTTAAGGGCGGAAAGGGTATAATGACAACAATCGCCGTTGTTTTTATGCTTGACTGGAGGATAGGACTTATCCTTTTTGCTCTATGTATAGCTATAATGCTCATTTCGGGCTATGTATCACTGGGTTCCTGCATAGGTGCAGCTTTATTTCCGGTTTTGGTAATTGTTTTTCACAGAGGAGATGTTTTGTTTATAGCCGTGTCGGTTATTATAGGATCACTTGCGCTCTTTAAGCACCGATCTAACATATCCAGACTTGCAAAAGGGTGCGAATCAAAATTGAGTTTCAAAAACAAAATAAAATAATAAATATGTAAATTATGCGGAGGTATCGTTATGATCAGCTTTGACTATTCAAAGGCGTCGGCATTTGTATCTCAGGAAGAGATAGAAAATATGAAATCTCTTACCGAGGTTGCCGCAAAGATACTTACAGAAGCTACGGGAGAGGGCAACGACTTTTTGGGTTGGCTTGACCTTCCCCAAAATTACGACAAAGAAGAGTTTAACCGCATAAAGAAATGTGCAGATAAGATTAAATCCGATTCGGATGTTTTAGTTGTAGTAGGTATCGGAGGCTCATACCTCGGTGCCAAGGCAGCACTAGAAATGCTTACAGACTGCTTTTACAATATCCGCGAGGACAGAAATACACCCCGCATACTCTTTGCGGGCAATTCGATAAGCTCAACATACCTTTCACAGCTTCTGAGCTTCCTCAAGGACAAGGAATTTTCCGTTAATATTATTTCAAAGTCAGGTACTACAACAGAGCCTGCAATTGCATTCAGAATGCTCCGTGCTCTTCTTATAGAAAAGTACGGCGAAGAAGAGGCAAAGTCCAGAATTTACGCTACAACCGACAAGTGCCGCGGAGCACTCAAGGAGTTTTCCGACAAGGAAGGCTACGAGACCTTTGTAATTCCCGATAATGTCGGCGGACGCTTTTCTGTTCTTACAGCAGTAGGTCTTTTGCCTATCGCCGCAGCAGGAATAGATATTGACGAAATGATGAAGGGTGCATACGATGCTATGCAGGAATACAAAAAGCCCTTTGAGGAAAATGACTGCTACAAGTATGCCGCAGTAAGAAATATCCTTAACCGCAAGGGTAAGAATATAGAAATAATGGTTAACTACGAACCCCAGCTCACATTCTTCTCTGAATGGTGGAAACAGCTTTACGGCGAGAGCGAGGGCAAGGACGGCAAGGGTATATTCCCTGCATCCTGCAGCTTCTCAACAGACCTTCATTCAATGGGACAGTATATTCAGGACGGTGTAAGAATGATGTTTGAGACCGTTCTCAAGGTGGATACACCCGCATCTGATGTACTTATACCCTATGACGAGGCAAATGTAGATAAGCTCAACTTCCTTGCAGACAAGAGCGTGGATTATGTCAATACCAAGGCGTTTCAGGGAACACTTCTTGCACACACAGACGGATGTGTACCCAACCTTATTATAAATATTCCCAAGCTCGATGCCTATAACTTCGGTAATCTTGTGTACTTCTTCGAAAAGGCATGCGGTGTAAGCGGATATATCCTCGGTGTAAATCCGTTTAACCAGCCCGGTGTAGAAGCATATAAGAAAAATATGTTTGCACTTCTCGGCAAGCCCGGATACGAGGCGGAGAAAGAAGAACTGGAAAAAAGATTATAATATACAAGGCTACAAACAAGGGGTTGTGAAGGGTCAGTTTTTACAACCCCTCTTTAACAGAGGTGAAAACATGGAAAAAAGATACGGCTGCATAGGAAAGAAGCTCACTCACAGCTTTTCCAAAGAGATTCATGCAAAGCTTGCCGATTATGATTATGAGCTTATAGAACTTTCGGAGGATGAAATTAAACCATTCTTTGAGGAAAAGAATTTTGAAGCGATAAATGTTACCATACCCTATAAAGAAACGGTTATTCCGTATCTTGATACTGCATGCGAGGTTGCCCGTAGAATAGGTGCAGTTAATACCATTGTAAATAAAGATGGCAAATTATACGGCTACAATACAGATTATTACGGAATGAAGGCTCTTATCCAAAAAATCGGTATTGATTTAAAAGGCAAAAAGGTTCTTGTTCTCGGAACAGGGGGAACAAGCAAAACGGCTCAGATTGTGTCTGGGGATTCGGGGGCCTCTGATATTCTTGTTGTAAGCCGAAGCAAGAAAGAAAACTGTATTACCTATGAGGAAGCAGTAAATAGTCATTCGGATGCTGATGTAATCATCAACACTACTCCTTCGGGAATGTATCCTGACTGTGATTCAAAACCTATTGATGTTTCAGTATTTTCTTCTTTGGAAGGGGTGGTTGACGCGGTGTATAACCCGCTTTCTACAAATCTTGTATCCGATGCAAAGAAGAAGGGAATCAAAGCCGAGGGCGGTCTTTATATGCTCGTAATGCAAGCTGTTGTTGCAGCAGAAAAATTTCTTGATACACAAATTCCAAAAGAAACTGCCGACAATGTGTTTAGTGCCATTCTTGCCTCAAAAGAAAACATCGTATTAACAGGTATGCCCGGAAGCGGTAAAAGTACGGTTGGAAATTTACTTAAAATAGATGGCTTTGAATTTGTTGATACGGATGCAGAAATTGAAAAACGATGCGGATGCAGTATTAAAGAACTGATAAGCACCAAAGGAGAAAAGTATTTCAGAGATTTGGAAACGGAAGTTATCCGTGATGTTTCATCAAAAGGTTCTCGTATTATTTCAACAGGCGGCGGAGCGATATTACGAGAAGAAAATGTAAATTACCTTAAACGAAACGGAAAGCTGTTCTTTATTAATGCCGATATAAAACGGCTTCAAACAACGGATGACAGACCGCTTTCTGATACATACGAAAAGCTCAAAAGGCTTTATTCTGAGCGATTAGGGATTTATAAGTCTACGGCAGATTTGGTTGTGCCCGATATGACAACCCCCGAAGCAGAGGCGGAATATATTCTCAAAGAGCGATTGGAGCTGATAAAATGAAAATTCTTGTTATAAACGGACCTAACATAAATATGCTCGGTATCCGTGAGCCTGAGCATTACGGCAGAGAAACATACTCTGGCCTTTGCCAAAAGATACAGAAGCATTGTGATAATAAAAATGTGGAAGTAAAGATATATCAATCCAACCACGAAGGCGGACTTGTTGACGAAATTCAAAATGCATATGGTAATATAGACGGTATTGTTATAAATCCCGGAGCATATACCCATACAAGCATTGCAATTTTGGATGCGGTAAAGTCAGTGAACATTCCGACTGTTGAGGTTCATATTTCAAAGGTAGAAGAAAGAGAAGATTTCAGACAGGTGAGCTATGTGCGCCTTGCCTGTGTAAAAACAATTACAGGTCATGGCACAGACGGATATCTTGAGGCCATTGACTATCTTGTTGAGGAATACAGATGACAGCAAAATTTAAACCATGTAAATTGAAAGGAAAGATAAGCGCACCACCATCGAAAAGTATGGCGCACAGATATTTGATAGGTGCTGCATTATCAAAAGAAAAATGCACTCTGTTCGGGGTTGATTACAGTGAGGATATCCTGGCAAGTATTGATTGTTTAAGGGCATTGGGTGCAGAAATAACCATAAATAACGATATGGTAAGTGTTAATCCCGATAACTTTATGAAATCAGAAACTTCTGTTTTGAAGTGTAGAGAAAGCGGAAGTACATTGAGGTTTTTTATTCCGCTTGCTCTGTGTTTGGGAAAAAAAGTACTTCTAAACGGAAGTTCGCGTCTTTTTGAAAGACCGCTTGATGTTTATGAAAATCTTTGCCGCGAAAACAACTTCACATTTCAAAAGGACGCAAACTCCGTAACGCTTTGCGGAAATCTAAAAAGCGGAAGCTATAAAATCAGGGGAGATATCAGCAGTCAATTTATTACAGGCCTCATTTTTGCTCTGGTTTATCTTGGTGATGCCTCTTCCATAGAGATTATTCCTCCGTTTGAAAGCAGATCATATATAAACCTTACAATATCTGCATTAAAATCATTCGGTGCAGATGTGGAGTTTATTGATGAATATAATATTGTAATCAGAAGGTCAAAACTGCACGCATATTCAGGCAAAATAGAGGGTGATTATTCAAATGCGGCATTTCTGGATGCGTTCAATCACATCGGCTCTGATATAGAGATTGAAAACCTGAACACCGACAGCCTTCAGGGTGATAGGGTGTACGCAGAATATTTTGATAAAATTTCGGCAGAAACACCATGTCTTGATATTTCCGATTGCCCTGACCTCGGACCTGTACTTTTTGCACTTGCAGCATTGAAGAACGGTGCAGTCTTTACAGGCACAGATAGGTTAAAGGCAAAAGAAAGCGACAGAGGGATGGCAATGCACGAAGAACTTCGGAAACTTGGAGGCGGACTTGTTTTCGGCGACAATATGATAACCGTACCAAAGCAGGAACTAAAGTATAACGGCTGTATTCTGGATGGTCATAATGACCACAGAATTGTTATGGCAATGTCTGTTGTACTTTCAAAAATCGGTGGAGAGATTTCGGGTATTGAGGCAGTAAGAAAAAGCTATCCCGCTTTTTTTGAAGATATACAACAGCTTGGAGCAAATGTTGATTTAAGATAATTCAAGCGTATTGGTTGGCGGCAGGCAATTATGATTTTTACATATATAAAATGTTGTTCGATTGTTTACAAACGGATACTCGCTGTTATCTGTCGCTACCAATACATTTGCCATAAAAGGCAATTTTTCTTTTATTTGAGTTAAATCAGAGAGTTCCTTTAGAGCAATTGTGATATGAGGCATAGGATTTTCATACAACAGCATAGCAATTAAAAACATACTGTTACCCGATGGGTAATCGTATGCCTTAACTGACATAAAGGCTATCTGCTTTTCCAAAAGCTCTTTATACTCATCCTTTTCTGTTATTTGATAAAGCCTGACCAAGTTATATGTCATAACTGAATTTCCGCTGGGAATGGCACCATCATAAGTTTCCTTTGGATTTATAAATAGTTCGGTACTATTCGGAACAGAGAGGAAAAAACCTCCGTTTTCACAGTCTGCAAATCGTTTTACTGCTTCTGCGCAGAATTCTTCTGCCTTTTCTAAGTAGTTTTTGTCTAATGTTGAGTTGTAAAGCTCTATCAAAGCTGCCGCATAGAATGCATAATCGTCCAAAAAAGCATGATTTGAGCACTTTCCGTCCCGAAAGCTTGTGCAAAGCCTTAGTCCGTCAGACAAATTTATTTCAATAAATTCCTGCGATTTTTGTGCTGCATTAAGATGTTTTTTGTTTCGTGTAACCCTATAAAGCATGGATAGTGCGGCAATCATTATAGAATTCCAAGATAGTAAAATTTTATCATCGAGATGGAGCCCAAAACGATTTTTCCGATAACTATACAGTTTTTTTGTTTCTTCATGGAATTCAGCTATTAAATCATTACTTTTAAGAAGGTTAGGAATATTCATACCCTCAAAGTTGCCATCATTTGTAATATCAAAAACTTTGGCAAATTTTTCTCCACTCTCTTTACCCAAAACATCAATTATTTCTTTTGACGAAAAGGTGTAATACTTTCCCTCAACACCTTCGCTGTCGGCATCTTGAGCGCTATAAAATCCGCCGCCTTCAGATGTCATTTCCTGAAGAATATATTGTGCAGTTTTTTTGGCAGTGTCAAGATAAATATTGTTATTTGTAATACTGTAAGCAGATACATATGCTATTATCAGCAAGGCGTTATCATATAGCATTTTTTCAAAGTGGGGAGCAAGATAGTACTTATCTGTAGAATATCTCGAAAATCCGTAACCTATATGGTCAAAGATACCGCCTTTCCTCATTTGCATCAGAGTTTTTTCTGCCATTTTCAAAGCATTTGAATTTTTGTTTTGTTTTGAGTATAGCATTAAGAAAAATAAGTTATGCGGTGTGGGAAACTTTGGTGCATTACCAAACCCGCCATGAGCGCTGTCGAAGTTATGCTCAAAGGTCTGCTGTGCACGCAGTATCAGGTCGATGTCAATTTGATTATTTTCGGAGGTGTCTGTGTTTTTAAGGTATTCAATTATTTCTTCTGCAGGTGCTAAAAGTTTTTCTCTGTTTGAATTCCAGCTCTTTGCAATTGTATTTAAAAGCTGCAAAAAGCTCGGCAGACCATATTGTGAATGAGTTGGAAAATATGTTCCGGCAAAAAACGGCTTTTTATCCCAGGTCATAAAGATGCTCATGGGCCAGCCGCCACTACCTGTAAATGCTTGACATACCGACATGTATACACTATCAATGTCAGGCCGTTCCTCTCGGTCTACCTTTATTGAAACAAAATGTTTGTTCAAAATTTCAGCTGTTTTTTTATCCTCAAAGCTTTCGTGAGCCATAACATGGCACCAGTGACATGTACTGTAACCGATACTCAAAAAAATCGGTTTGTTTTCTTTTCTTGCCTTTTCAAAAGCTTCTTCACACCACGGATACCAATTTACAGGATTTTCTGCATGCTGCAGAAGATACGGACTTGTTTCGTTCATTAACTGATTTCGCATTATTTCCTCCATAGCAAATACCATTATATTATAACAAAATAACACAGACGGCGCTTAGCTTAACCATCTGTGTTTTAGTTTATCTTTTGTTTAATTCACCATATAAATAGTATAAGAATTTATTTTGCATCCTCTCCGCCGGGACCGTCTTTGCGTTCGGATTTATCGTTAGGACGGGATATACCGGTGGAAATCCATTTGTTATCTGTTGCTGATTTTTGTGAGCTATGCTTTTTCTTATCATCCATAAATTAAATCACCCCAGCTGTAGTATGTGTAATTTAATGCGAAAATATTAGTATTCTGATATAATTCTGTCAACATACTGACGCATTTCCGCTCTTGATGATATTGAATGTGTGCCGTCTATAATTTCCAGCTTTTTACTTTCGCTGAGAGCCGCAAACTTTTCCATTGCTTCGGGTCTTTGCGCAAGTGCCATTCCAAGACCTATGGGTATTTTGTGTTTTTGCATAATTATCACTCCATTCTTATTATAGCATAACCATTTTATGATGTAAAATCAAAGATTTTAAGAATTATTTTTAGCGAAATATCTTACCTTGTTCGATGTGAAACAATTTACTTTCGCAAACTGTTGTCTCAAAACAAAAACCTCCGGATAAACCGAAGGTTTTTATTTGGTCGGGATAACAGGATTTGAATACCCCTTGCGAGTACTTCCTCGCTACGCTCAGGGCGCCTGCGGGAGATGCTTCGCATCACGCATCTTCGCAAACTGTTGTCTCAAAACAAAAACCTCCGGATAAACCGAAGGTTTTTATTTGGTCGGGATAACAGGATTTGAACCTGTGGCCTCTTCGTCCCGAAGCGCTCCTATAATGTGCTGTTTGCCACAAATGGCTCTATTTGGGCATTTCCGCTACATCGAAAATGCTCTTTAGCGCGGTTGTTTCCATTTATTCCGTCTGTTACATTTGTAACTGTGGGTTTGCATGTGGTCAAAAAAGCCCTTCCGCAATAGGACTAAAATAAAATCTTTGCGGAAGAGTTTCAAAAAAATATCATATCAAAATTTATTATGCTTTAACCAAAGAAAATCGCGCCGTTAAAATCATTATAAAAATTCACCTTTGTAAATTTCAAACGAACAGAATTAAATTTGCAGCTGAATGAAATTGGATATGCAATGCGACATTTACGAACAATTTCGTGACGAAAAAATACCAGTTGTAGGTACGCATGTGGTCAATCAGCTTTTTTGAGTAAATTATATATCAAAAAATGATATACCTTAAACAAAGAAAAGACTTTGAACAACTGAACTGCACGAAAACAAGATTAACATAAATACAAATTTACACGAAAACAAGATTATCGCATTTAATCGCTAACATAAAATCATCATTAAGAGTATAATTCTGTAAAGATTTGATAATTTTATCCCCTTAACGAGCATTTTTCTAAAAACCGAATATAGACTTGTAAGTAATTAATCGTGGAATTTGTGCAACAGCCTGTTGCACAAATTAAGTTTCTTAACTCATTGGATTTTCAAGTAAATCCTCAATATTGCACCCAAGAACTCTCGAAATTTTATATAATGTATGTCCTTGAGCCTTATCTATATCATTAACTTTTTGCTCGTACATTTGAATAGAACGAAGTTTAACGCCTGAAAGTTTTGCAAGTTCAGATTGAGAAATGCCTCGATTTTCCCGAATTCGCTTGAGCTTAGTTTCAAGAATTGCCTCGTTATAAAATTTTTCCATTGTATCGATAAACTGACTTATATCCATTTCATGATATACAGAATACATACCAATAATTTTTGAAAACGGAATGCGCTCAAAAATATCTTTAAATCTGCGTCCGGAGAACCATTGATATTCTGCCAAAGCCCAACCTGCCCAATATTCAGGAGAACGGTCTTCACGGAAATTTGCATCAGGTGCATCTTTTTTATTATAAGCCTTTTTTACAATTGCTTTGCCAAGTTCTATTCCTGACATTCCGGAGAGAATCGCAGGATTGCCAGTTTCGAATTTTTGGGCATATCCTGTAGTTACGAAAAGTGATGCAACCCAATCATTTTCAAGCTTGCAATCATTAGTTAAATAGTCAAACATATCTGCAAGACAACTTTTCGCATCACTCAGATATAATTCGCTGTATGCGTGGGTCATTATTTTGCATCTCCTCTCTTAAAATATCGAGCACAAAGATATCATCACGATAGACTTTACTCTTTTTAATTTCTTGCTTAAATGCTTTTCTAGCAGAAGAATCACGGTCAATAAATTTTGGATAGTATTCGTCCTTTGACACAGGAGCAGCATCAATAAATTTAATCTGGTCAAA
>JAZSFO010000030.1:0-45032 GCA_045532255.1 Clostridia bacterium
GAGGATATAATAATCATAAAATAAGTGTAAACAATAAAAAAGGTCAGATAACTGACCTTTTTATTGTTTACAAAAGTACATAATCATTATTACTACGGCTCTTTCGTCTTATGATATCACTGAGTGTTATTGAGTCAAGATACTCCTCGATAACATCCATAAGTCCCTGCCATACAAAAAGCGTTTCGCAATTTCGGCTTCTGTCACAATAATTGACATCGGTATCAAGGCATGCTACCGTCGAGAGTCTGCCCTCGGTAACTCTTAATATATCGCCAACGGTATATTCCGAAGGTCTCTTGCTGAGCTTATATCCGCCCTGAAAGCCTCTGCCTGTTATAAGAAAGCCTGCGGAATTGAGAGGCGGTATAATCTGCTCGAGGTATTTCTTTGATATACCCTGTCTCTCTGCAATATCCTTAAGAGACACAAAGTTCTCTCCTGCGTTTTCTGCCAAATCAACAAGAACTCTAAGTGCATATCGTCCTTTTGTAGATATCTTCATTTGCAAACACCCCTTTTTCATAATAATACCATAGGTTTAGTAGGAATTCAAGAGTTTTTTGCAAATTTTTCCGCAAAAATCAATTTATTCTGTTATAATGTTTAAGCAGTGGCGTAAAAACACAGCACCGAAAATTCTTTGAACCTAAAACAAGATAAAATAGTTATTTATCACGACGAAAGGTCGCAGGAATACTTTCGTATTTCAAGACCGACAACAAAGATAAATGGCTATTTCACTTGTTTTTAGGCGAGTTCGGATACTGACGCAACTGCTTAACCGCAAACTGTGCACAAAGTCCTGTAAAAACACCGCTTACAAATGAAAGAAGTGTAAGGAATATTCCGTAGTATATAAAAGCATTACTGTCAAAAAGGGTGCACGCACAAGCTATCTGCCCTGCCGTATGCAAAACCGCACCGATAATACCTAGTGCCCATATAGTGTTTTGGGGGAAAAATCTTTTGATAAGTGCACTAACGCCAAAGCTAAGTGCCCCTCCGCAAAGACTGTATACAAAAGACATCATCTGTCCTGTAAGCATGTTTCCCAGAACTATCCTTACAGCCAAAATCAAAAGAGCCTCCCTGAAACCCAGTATGTATAGTGCCGCGAGGGTAACCGTATTGGAAAGCCCTATACGAAAGCCCGGTATGGGAACGAGTGGACCGAGTGCCGACTCCACCGAGTATATTATAAGTGCTGCCGATGCAAAAAGTGCACATCGGGTAAGTTGTGATACCTTCATAATCATCTGGCTCCCGCCACGGCATCAATGCCGCCGTGTTTATTCTCAAATTCAACCGAAACCTTGTTTGGCAGGCAGATTATTGCTCCGCTTTTTATCTTGCCCTGTCTGACACAGAGCTTATCGGGACAATCCGCCTTGGTCATGCTTACACCGTCTCTCTCTACATAGAGGGTATTGCCTCCCAGCTCGACGGTATAGGGCTGTTTTGTGTCGGATAGCTTTATCACCTTAACTGTCTTTCCGTCCTTATTAACCGTAACTATATCTGCATCCTTGCTTGGAATATATACGAAAACAAGGGCAGTAAGCAGAACAAAAACCAAAATTGCAACAGGTACAAGAATTCTGTTTTTCATCTTATCCCTCCGCCTGCATTTCTGCGTATTTTGTAAGCTCTTCTCTTAGCTCTTCGTAGCTTTCTATCGTACATACTCTGCTTCGCATTGAGGCGCTGTCTCTCATATTCTTTATATACCATGCCACATGCTTTCGTGCCTCGCGTACACCTATATACTCTCCCTTTAAGCTGACGAGCATATCTATCTGTCGCAGGAGAGTCGAAATCCTTTCCTCTGCTGTGGGCGGTGTATACGCTCTCCCCTCAAGTGCACATGCTGTCTCGGTGAATATAAAGGGGTTTCCTCTCGCTCCCCTGCCTATCATAATTGCATCGCAGTTTGTTTTGTCTATCATCCTTAAGGCATCTTCGCCGTTTCGTATATCGCCGTTTCCTATAACGGGAATACTTACCGAATCCTTAACCTTCTTTATATATGACCAGTCTGCATTTCCGCTGTAATACATCGCTCTTGTTCGGGGATGCACACATATTGCATCTGCACCGCTCTCTTCTATGATGCAGGCAATCTTCTCCACATCCGCAATATCATCAAAGCCAATTCTGATTTTGCATGTTACGGGAACGGGCGATACCGCCTTGACACTCCGTACTATCTCGCCGATAAGTTCGGGCTTTTTTAGAAGTGAGCTTCCGTCACCGTTGTTTGCAACCTTTGGTGCGGGGCATCCCATATTGATATCAAGTATCTTTGCCCCCATACTGAGTGCCTTTGGTACACTTTCTGCCATAATATCTGGCTCATGGCCAAAAATCTGTACGGCAAGAGGAGCTTCCTCCTCTGTTGTTTTGAGAAGCTCCATTGTTTTTCTGTCATTATAGTGCATTGCCTTGGAGCTTACCATCTCCGAATAGACAAGACCTGCACCAAACTCTTTGCATATAACACGAAATGGCAGGTCTGTAACCCCTGCCATTGGTGCAAGAAATATGCATTTGTCCAATGTTATATTTCCTATATTCATATTATTTATCCTTTTGATGAAGCATGCTGTTAAGCTCATCAAGGAATGTATTGACATCCTTGAATTCCCTGTATACAGATGCAAAGCGAACATATGCTATATCGTTCATAGATTTGAGCTTATCCATTACAAGTTCTCCTATCTCAGTAGAAGAAACCTCTCTGTCGAGCTTATTGTTAAGTGCTGTCTCTATCTCAAGAACAGCCTTTTCTATCTCTGTGTAGCTTACCGGTGTTTTTTCACAGGCACGCAGAATTCCGTTCATGAGCTTCTGTCGGTTATACACCTGTCTCTTGCCGTCCTTTTTCATAACAACAAGGGGCACGGATTCTACCTGCTCATAGGTTGTAAATCTTCTCTCGCATTTAAGACACTCTCTGCGTCGGCGGACAGACGAGCCGTCCTCAACAGGTCTTGTGTCTATTACCTTGCTCTCCAGATATTCACAATAGGGACATTTCATATTTATTTACCTCAATTGATGAAAAAATTACTCGATGGGTCTATTAAGAAATGTGGGGATTACAACATCGTCAACATCAAACTTGGAGCTTGAGCCCATAGCACCGAATATGGATGCTGCACCCTGTGATTCTTCCTGAGAAACAGCTCCCTTGCTTCCCTCAAAGCCTGTTGCAACGATTGTAATAACAACCTCATCGCCGAGTGCGGGGTCAATGGATGTACCGAATATGATATCAGCCTCATCGGATACAAGCTGATGTACAAGCTCGGAAGCCTGTTCGATTTCCATAAGACCGAGGTCTGCACTTCCTGAAATATTTAATACAACCTTTGTTGCACCGTCAATTGTTGTTTCGAGAAGAGGGCTGTTTATAGCCATCTTAACCGCTTCTTCTGCTCTGTTTTCGCCTGTTGCTCTGCCTATACCCATGTGGCATACACCCGTATTGCGCATTACGGACTGGATATCAGCAAAGTCAAGGTTGATGTATCCGGGGGATGTGATGAGGTCGGATATACCCTTTACTCCCTGGCTTAATACATCGTCAGCCATCTTGAATGCTTCCTGCATGGTTGTCTTCTTGTCGCAGATTTCCAGTAGCTTGTCATTTGGGATTACAACAAGTGCATCAACGCTGTCCTTGAGACTGTCTACACCGTCTTCTGCCTGCTGCATTCTCTTCTTACCCTCAAATCTGAAGGGCTTGGTTACCACGCCTACGGTGAGTATGCCCATCTCCTTAGCGATTGCTGCAACTACAGGTGCTGCACCTGTACCTGTACCGCCGCCCATGCCTGCAGTAACAAATACCATGTTTGCTTCCTGAATGGACTGCTTGATTTCCTCACGGCTTTCCTCTGCGGCTTTCTGTCCGATTTCGGGCTTTGCGCCTGCACCGAGACCCTTGGTAAGTTTTTCGCCTATCTGGATTTTGTGACCTGCCTTTGAACCGCTGTCACCGAAAAGAACCTGCTTGTCCGTGTTAATAGCAATAAATTCTACACCCTTGAGTCCGTCATCTATCATACGGTTAACGGCATTGTTACCGCCGCCGCCTACACCAATGACCTTCATGTTAGCCCCTACAACTGCGTTGGCACTTTCAAAATTCATAACAAATTTCCTCCTTAAGTAAATCTCCTGCTTCTTTATAGCATAGTTATGTTTTTATGTGTTAAAATAATAGTGAAATAATCTTACTCCACACATTATAACACATAAAAAATCAAATTTCCATAGGTTTTTGTAAATTTTTTAAAAATTTTTTAACATTTTTTTAACTTTTGTCTTAATTTCTTCAAATAATATCTTCTGACAAAGGAAAAGTTTGAAAATATTCTCATGGTAAACACAATAATTACCGCATAGTATAAATCCAAATCAATTTTCTTGCCGAGAAAGACCATAACAGCCGCAAGAATTGAATTGCCAAAAAATCCCGTCACAAATACGCAGGTACTGAATTTATCCCTCAAAAGCGACTTATATGCGCCCATTACGGAATCTATTGCAGAAATAATTATTATTGCAGCGTAGCTTATAAGCACAGGCGGAATATATAAATCAAAGGCTATTGCACAGAGTATGCCAAGTATGGCTCCGGTTAATATTATTATCATTTTTCCACCTGCTTTTCACTCTTTTTTGCATATGTAAATGTTATGTTGCCTGAAAATTTATCCATTTTTATATTTTCATTTTTTGTAACATTTACACCGATTTTGTATAGCCTCAACACATCGAGCACTCCGCCCCTTATATTAAGACCTGATTCAAGAGATGCACTATCGCCTATCGCCTTTATTTCAAAGGGCGGGGTGCATCTTTTGTTATTTACCATTATGGTGTTTCCTACACATCTTATGGTGGAAAGAGCATAAAGTCTTTCGCCATTAATTGATACAGCCTCTGCACCTGCACCGTAAAGCTCGTTTACAACACTTCTTAAATCAGCATCGTGAACTATATAGCTTTCTGTATTTTCATTCTGCGTTTGAGCATCCGTACTGTCCGAAAGCGTTACTGTAACACCCGGTCCCTCTACCGCGGTGAGCGCAGACACAAGCAGGGATTTTTCCAGCTCTGCCTTAAGAGCACTTGAGCCGCTGTCTCTGGATGCGGCATCCTTCCTATATATATCTATATCGCTTGCAAGCTGCATATTTTCTTTTTTTAGGTTTATTATTTCTTCATTTGCATTTATAAGCTCGTTTTCCAAATCCTGTATTCTCTTAAGCTCCTGAGAGTCCATGCTGTTGTTTCTTGTTACGCTTTTGTACTGAAGAGTTATAGAAAATGCAAGCAGGAAGCACAGGCATGCAATAAGAATCTGTACTTTTTTTCGAAGCATCGCCTCAGTTTCCCCCTTCGTATATTATATTAGACGGATCGGAAACATTGATTTTTCCTCCGCGTATTTCTCCAAGCTCAGTAAGGACTGCATTTAGACACTTGAGCTTGTAATCAAGCTGATAGCTGTCACCCAGCATTACTGTTGTATCCGATGTGAGCACGATATACAGGCTTTTAGCATCCGATATATCTATCTTTTTTGTATTAGACAGTATCTTGTTGTCATTAAGTATGGTAAGAAGCTCTGTTATTATCGGTGTTTTTTTCTCATTTTTTCCCTCTATCTTCTTGCCCTTTTTGACATTCTTTACTGCAAAGCCAGATATTACGGCTTTTTTGGGTCTCATGTCCTTTGACTTTGTTATACTAAGAATTCTGCCGTCTGTTCCAAGTCCCACATAGCTGCCCGAAAAAGCAATATATGCAACCTCTACGGATTCCTTGACCTCTATTTCTACCCTTGAGAAGAACTTTCGTTTGACATCTACCTTCTCCACATATCCAAGAGAAGATACTCCGTCCTCCGCCTTGTCTTTGTTCATCAAAAACAGATTGCTTCCTTTTTTTATGCCGGAAGCCGTTATAATCTCCTTATCGGTAAGAACGCTGTTTCCTGTCACCGTAATATCCGTAATATTAAAAATCGGCGTAAAAAAGACAGCACAAATGAGAACCAGTACCGCTGTAAACAGCAGTACGGTATTTCTTCTTCGTATTCTCGGGGCAACTTGAGATTTTGTTTTCTTAGAAGGCATTGTCTGTTTCAATCCTCTCTATATGAGCACCTATGCTTGTGTATTTTTGTTCAAACTTTTCATAACCGCGGTCTATATAATGTATACATCCAAGTCTGGATTCTCCCTCACAGCTCATCATTGCTGCCGCAAGAGCCGCACCCGAACGCAGGTCACACACGGAAGCGGTTACGGGATTAAGGCTTCTTACACCCCGAACCGATGCGGTACGGCGGTATATTCTGATATCTGCACCCATCTCCACAAGTGTCCTTGCGAGGCAAAATCTGTTTTCAAATATATTCTCTCTTATAAGGCTCACGCCCTCCGAGAGTGAAAGTGCAGTCATTACAAGCGACTGCATATCTGTAGCAAATCCGGGGTAGGGAGCTGTAGCAACTGTTATTCCTCCCTTTAGTCTGCCCGTTTTTTGTGCCTCTATTAAGCCTTGGCGAATGCTTATTTCCATTCCGCATTTTTTTAGTATATTTATGTAGTTCTGTATATGGCTTGCATCTGCATTTGAAATCGTGAGACTTCCGCCCGAGCACGCAAGTGCCGTAAGATATGTGGCGGTATCTATTCTGTCGGACATTACCTTGTACTGCGCTCCTCTAAGCGAAGATGTACCTTTAATTACTATTACCGAAGTACCTGCACCTGTTATATGGGCACCCATGGAACACAGCATCTCCTGAAGATCCTTTATTTCGGGTTCTCTTGCGCTGTTTATTATTCTTGTTGTACCGTCTAGTGACGCCGCAAGAATCATTATGTTCTCGGTTGCTCCGACTGACGGAAATCTAAGACTTATATCGCACGGCTTCAGGTTATCTGCCGTGCAGGAAATCTCTGTCGGACTGATTTCTACGGTTGCTCCGAGCTTTCTCAGGCCATCCAGATGTATATCAACGGGTCTTATACCGATGTTACATCCGCCGGGCTGTGATACCGTAAAGCCCTTGCACCGAGATAGCAGTGCACCCGTAAAAACAAATGATGCGCGTATACGGCTCATAATATCCGACGGTATTACGCTGTTTATCTCGCCCGTGGAATCCACGGTAAGCGTTCCATTTGAAAACTCCGCCTTGCACCCGACGCATCTTAATATCTCTATTGCATCATGAACATCGGATATATCGGGGCAGTTATTTATAACAGTTACACCTGTGGCGGCAACTGCGGCTGCCATCATAGGCAAAACAGCATTTTTTGAGCCTTGCACCTCTACCTGACCCTTAAATACTGTTGGTCCGCATATTCTGAAAACCTCCATAAAGGCACCTCCGCATAATGTGATACTTTATTGTATGCTATGGTGCCATTTTGTGTTACAGTAGGGATTTCATTATGTTATATATCTTCCCGCATGCATCTGTTATTCCAAGGCTCCTTGCCCTGTCTGCCATTTTGTCTCTCGCAATTTCGTCATCAAGGAGACCAAAGAGTGACTCACTCAAAGAATGCACATTAAATTCATTTTCTGTAATGGTTATTGCCGCACCCTTATCCGAAAGAGCCCTTGCATTATATTCCTGATGGTTGTTTGTTACATTGGGAGATGGTATAAGGACAGAGCTTTTGCCTATTGCACAGATTTCTGCAAGTGTTATTGCACCTGAGCGGCACACAACTATATCTGCGGCATTCATAAGTATATCCATATTATCTATGTATGGGGTTACTATTATATTTTCACTTGGCAGAACGGAACCCAGATTTTCCTTAACTCTGTCATAGTCTCTTTTTCCTGTACCGAAGTATATTACAGTATCTTCAAGATTTGGTTTGGATTTAAGCAGTTCCACAGTTACATCGTTAATTCTTTCTGCACCGAGCGAGCCGCCAAAGATAAGAACTGCCTTTTTGCCGCAGATACCGAGCTTTTTCTTGCACTCGTCGGCAGTGTGGTTAAGTATGGCAGGTCTCACGGGGTTGCCTGTGAGAATGCAGTTTCCTTTTTTTATATATTTTGTACTTTCGTCAAAACTTATTGCGGTGACATTGCACTTATCTGCCAAGAACTTGACCGCACTTCCGGGAAACACATTCTGCTCATGCACAACAGACGGTATTCCAAGAAGCTTTGCGGCAATTACGGAGGAAACACACACATATCCTCCTGTGCCGACTACCACATCGGGCTTGAACTTCTTTATAATCAAAACCGAACGGGCAACTGCCATGGCAAGCTTTGCACATGATATTGCACTTCTTACCGAAAGCTCTTTTTTAAGCCCTTCTACATTAACAAACTTAATATCAAAGCCCTCTTTGGGAACAAGTGTTTTCTCAAGTCCCTTTTTTGTTCCTACAAAAAGAACCTCGCAATTGCTATCCTGAGATATTGCATATTTGGCAATGGCTATTGCAGGATTTATATGTCCTGCCGTACCTCCGCCTGACAAAAGAATTCTCAATCAAAACACCTACCTATTTGTGTACCTCGATATATTGAGAAGAATACCCATACCCATAAGCAAAATAACAAGCGATGTGCCTCCGTAGCTGAAAAACGGCAGGGTAATGCCTGTAACGGGCATGGAGGATGTTACAACTGCTATATTCATAAGCACCTGAACCGCAATAATGGCAGTTATGCCCGTAGCGGTAAGTGCCGAAAATTCATCGGGAGCATTCCTTGCTATCATAATGCCCTTCCATATGAGCAGGGCAAAGAGGAACATAACGAAAAGTGCACCGAGGAGTCCCAGCTCCTCGCATATAACCGCAAATATAAAGTCGTTCTGCGGTTCGGGAATATATAGGAACTTCTGTCTGCTCTGACCGAGACCCATTCCGTAAAATCCGCCTGATGCTATGGCATAGAGCGACTGAACAATCTGCCAGCTTTCGTCCATCTTATCCTTGAAGGGGTCTATAAAAGATGTAAAACGCTTTCTGCGGTAATCGGATGTCATAATAAGAGAATACACAAGCGGAAGTGCACCGAGCACACTCACTACAAAGTATTTTATCTTAAAGCCCGATGCAAAAAGCACTATACACGATGATATTGCTATAACCATCGCACCGCTCATGTGAGGCTGTATAAGCACCAGAGCGGCAATACCGCCTATGATTAAGAGATATCTTATATATCCTCCCGAAAGCTGATTTATTCTCTCGGGATAGGTTGTAAGACTTTTTGCAAGAAACATTACAAGTGTTATCTTGACAAATTCTGACGGCTGAAAGGTAAGACTTCCAAAGCCAAGCCATCTCCTTGCACCATTTACCTCTACACCTATAAGGGGAACAAGAAGAAGCATTACAATTGTTATTGTAAAAAGAAGATTTGCATACCGCTTAAGCTTCTTGTAATGAAACTTTGACACAATGAACATTACTGCAATTCCAGTAATTGCCCATATCAGCTGTCTTTTGAAGAAATATGTTGCATCACCGTATACATAATGGGCATTGGCACTGCTTGCGCTGAAAACCATAACCAGACCGAACATAAGAAGCATGAGTATTATGACAACAAGCGAGTAATCAAGACTGTCTGTACGGTTAATTTCATCATTGGTGCCAAAAAGCTTTGATTTGAGTGACACGGATATTCCTCCTTTTATTATTAAATTAGACTATTGTAAAAGTATGTGCCATTTTTTACAATCGCCTTTATATTATTAAATATGAAAGCACACAAAATACTATGGTGGTAACTGTGGCTGTTAATACTATTTTTCTTTCCGACCATCCGCACATTTCGAAGTGGTGATGTATCGGACTCATCTTGAATATTCTTTTGCCCGTAAGTTTAAACGAAGCAACCTGAAGAATTACGGAAAGTGTCTCTATTACATATACTCCCCCTGCCAGAACAAGTATGAGCGGAAGTCTAAGTTCAAGAGCACTCATACATACTACCGCACCGAGATACAGAGAGCCTGTATCACCCATAAACACGCGTGCAGGGTGGCGGTTGTAGAGCAAAAATCCCAAAAGCGATGCCGCATTTATAATATTGAATGCCGCAATATCCATTCTTCCCATTCTGATGGAAACAAGCGAAAGGAAGAGGCACACAACAATCGTAACCGATGTTGCAAGACCGTCTACGCCGTCTGTAAGATTTACGCTGTTTGTCGCACCTACTATTACAAGTGCCGACAAAGCAAAATAAACTACTCCCGAAAGAGTAATGCTCTCCTTTATGAAAGGTATAATAACCGAGGTATCTGTTATATCAAGTGCAATGCTTAGGACTGCAAATGCCGACGCACATATTATCTGCAGTGTTGATTTCTGCTTCTCGGTGAGGCCTAAGTTTCTTTTCATAATAACTTTGATAAAGTCATCCGCAAAGCCAATAAGACCGAATGCAAGGCAGAACAGAAGAAGAAAAACGGTTGCCTTTTGTCTCACAAATATAAGTGTTACCAAAATTACGGGAATAATGAAAATTATTCCTCCCATTGTAGGTGTTCCGCTTTTCTTTTTGTGCCAGCTGGGGCCTATTTCCCTTATTTCCTGACCAAATTTAAGTCTGTGCAGGGTTGGGATAATCATCGGTCCCAAAATAGCAGATGCCAAAAATGACACAAGAGCTATTATAAACAGAATATATTCTTTCAAGTCTATTCCTCCATTAGTATTTTCAAGAGATTTTATGCAGTATTGATCAAAATTGCCATCTTAAAACCATGCTGTGTTCGACTACCGCGTGCTTAATATTTCCCGAATTACTTCGCGTTCATCGAAATGTATGGTTTCTTTTCCGAGTATCTGATATGTTTCGTGTCCCTTGCCCGCAAGGATAATTACATCATCTTTCTGTGCATTCTCGAGGGCATAGCGGATTGCATCATATCTCTTTTCTATAACAACATATTCTCCGCCCGACTTTTTGACACCATCTTCTACCATCGATATGATAGACATCGGGTCTTCCGTACGGGGATTGTCGCTTGTTACCACGCAGAAGTCTGCGAGTCTTCCTGCTATCTCGCCCATTATGGGTCTCTTTACAGGGTCTCTGTCGCCTCCGCAACCGAATACTATTACAACTCTGCCCTTGGCAAATCCCTTTGCGGTATTAAGGATATTTTCCACTCCGTCGGGTGTGTGGGCATAGTCTATCATTACAGTATAGTCTCTTCCGCCGGTTGAAACAATCTCTGCCCTTCCCTTGACGCCCGATGCGGTATCAAGAGCTTTTGCAATATCATCGTCACTTAGTCCAAGCTCCCTGCATATGCCTATTGCACAAAGGGCATTGTATACCGAAAAACCGCCCGGTATACCGAGACTGTAGCTTGTGCCATTAAGACTAAATCTGACACCCGTCTCTTTAAGCTCTATATTCTCTGCCCTTAATGTACATTCTTCATTTTTTCCGTATGTGACAGCCTTTCCGTCAAAGCTCTTAAGCATTATACTGCCGTAATTATCATCGGTGTTTATCACAGCCTTTTTGCTGATTTCAAAAAGCTTTGCTTTAGCTCTTCCATAATTGTCCATTGTCTCATGGAAATCAAGGTGGTCCTGAGTAAGATTGGTAAATGCACCTACCTCAAATGTGCATCCGTAAACTCTCTTAAGCTCTAACGCATGAGACGAAACCTCCATTATTACATAGTCCGTCTTCTCCTTTGCCATCTCGTAAAACAGCTTTTGAAGTTCAAACGAGTCGGGGGTAGTTCTGCCTGTTTCCAGAACCTTGTCGCCGATAATATTGCGGTTTGTTCCTATAAGCCCTGTTTTGTATCCGCTAAAATCCAATATATGCTTTACAAGATGCGTTACGGTAGTCTTGCCGTTGGTACCCGTAACACCTATAAGGCGGATTTTGTTTGAGGGATTATCAAAAAAGTTTGCACTTATTACCGCCTCTGCCTTTCTTGTATCTGCCACCCTTATCTGAATAACATCTATATCGGGTGTAAAGCGGGTACACACAACCGCCCTTGCTCCGCACTCTACGGCAGAAGCAACATATTTGTGTCCGTCTGTAACAAATCCCTCTATAGCTACAAAGAGACCCCCCTCGGTAACTGTACGGGAATTGTAGTGCACTCCCGTAATCTGCGGGTTTGAGTCACCCTTTATTTCTATTACATCAACATCTCTTAAAAGCTCATTAAGATACATAACCATACCTCACTTAATGTACATTGGAAAAGCTGAATTCCACACTTACGGGCGAGCCTCTCTGAAGCTCTGTTCCTGCCTCGGGTGTCTGAGTTGAGACAACTGCATTTCCCTGACCCGAATCCGTTGCACCCACAATCTTCATGTTGAGACCTGCATTTGTAAGTGTTATGTTTGCATTAGTTGCCGTCATGCCTTTGACATTTGGAACCATAACCATTGAGGACTGTTCCTTTTCCGTATATATTGCAACAGTCGAGCCGTCGGGAAGTGTTGAACCGCCCTTGGGCACCTGACTTAAAACCCTATCTCCCGAGCCGAGAATATTATACTTAAGACCTGTTGAGTCAAACGCCTTTGCAAGCTCATTTACAGAAAGTCCCTCGACATTTGGAACTGTCTTGTCTCTTATGAGCATATCCTCCTCGGTATACTGAGGCTCAATGTCCATGTATCTCAGAACCTCGTCAAATATCTTCTTAAATGTAGGTGCCGCTATTGCACCGCCCATGTGGCTCGGACCCATAGGCTCATCAAGCATAACAAGGCCTATGATTTCGGGGTCGTTAGCCGGAGCAAATCCGACAAAGGATGCTATATATTTGCCGTTTCCTCGTGGCAGCTTTTCGCTCGTACCTGTTTTTCCTGCAAGGCGGTAGCCTCTTATAAATGCGTTTTTGGAGGTTCCGTTTTCTACAACACCCTCAAGAATATCCCTTATTGTATTTGCTGTTTCCTTGCTTATTGCCTGCCGTATAATCTCGGGTTCAAACTTCTTTATAACATTTCCGTTATCGTCAACAAGCTCCTTTGCTATATGGGGACGAACCATAACACCGCCGTTTGTTATTGCAGTGTATGCGGTAACAAGCTGAAGCGGAGTTACGATAAAGCTCTGTCCGAAGGAGCTTGTGGCAATTTCCACATCCTTAAATCTTTCGATGGTATGAAAAGCCCCTGCCGCCTCACCGGGAAGGTCAAAGCCCGTTGTATCCCTGAAGCCGAACTTCTTGTAATATTCCATAAATTTCTGAGCGCCGACTCTTGCACCCAAATTCATAAACACAGGGTTACAGGAATTTTCAAAGCCCTGTGCAAAGTTAAGCTGTCCGTGTCCGCCGTCCTTCCAGCAACGGATGAAGTAATCCCCTACCTGAACACCGCCTGAGCACGAAAATGATTCGTTGGTGCTCACCAGGTTCTCCTCCAGTGCCATAGCCGCAGTAAATGGCTTGAAGGTTGAACCCGGCTCGTATGTGTCAACAACCGCCTTGTTACGCCAGAGCTTTGTAAGACGGTCATTGTATGCTGTATCGTATTCGTCCTCTTTGTCGTCATCCTCTTTGACCTCTGACGGCGAGGAATAAAAGCTGTCCTTGAGCTGTTTTTCTATATCCTCGGGAAGAGTAAACGGACTGTTAAGGTCATAATCGGGATATGTTGCCATAGCAAGTATCTCACCTGTTTTGGCATTCATTACTATACATGCGGCACCGTTTCTTACATCATAGTCTGCTACCGCCTGCTTTAATTCCTCTTCTACAAAATGCTGAATAACCTCGTCTATTGTAAGAACAAGGTTAGCGCCGTTTTCGGGATTTATGTATTTTTCGTACTCAAATGGCATCTCAGTACCCGATGCACTCTTGGAGCTTATCATTCTGCCGGGGACACCCTTTAAATAGCTGTCATATACCATCTCTATGCCGTCAAGACCCTGATTGTCTGTTCCTACAAAGCCTATTACATGAGATGCAAGCGAGCCGTAGGGATAGGTTCTTTTGCTGTCCTCAACGAGATATATTCCTCTTAGGTTTGCCTTGCGGACCTTTTCCGCTGTTTTGTTGCTTATCTTTCTCGCAACTACCTCATAGCGTGAATTTCGGGTTATGATTTCTTTGACTTCTTCTGCATCTTTACCCAGAATTTCAGAGAGAGTCCGTGCGGTTTCGTCAATCTTCTTACCTGCCTTAACCTCAGACGGTGTTGCGGTAACGCTTTGAACGGATATGCTCTGTGCAAGAACCTTGCCGTTTCTGTCATATATGTTGCCTCTTTTTGACGAGACAACAGAATCGAGCGTCTGCTGTTGTATGGCGCTCGATTTTAGTTCCTCACCCATTATAAACTGCCAGTACACAAGTCTCAGTATAAGTGCAAAAAAAACCATAATGGAGACCAGTGTGATCCAGGGTGCTCTTTTTTTTACATTGTATTTGATTTCTACCATAGAAAAACACCTTCGCAATCGTGATAATAACTTATATTACGGTGTTAATTAAAATATTCCGCTACAGTGTGAAATGTTTCCTTTATTCCTTTCATTACATCTCCGCTTGTAACTTTTTTGTTAATTGCTTCGGAGTGCGAACCTTTTTTTACATTTATATATACTATCTGGCTGTTATCGGGCTTTTGCATGCCGAGCTTTTCTACAGCCTTCTTTTCTATTACCTTTAAGTCAAGATTTTTGTTTATGTCTATTTCCTTTTGCTTGTTGTTGTCTATAACAAGAGCAAGCTCTCTTTCGAGATTCTGTATCTTTGTGGATGCTCTGAGTGTCATTACATTTACATACACCAAAGCGGAACAAGCAATGAACATAAGCATTACACCTATAACCATGTATCTGCATATTACCATCTGTTCCATCTTGGTTTGTTTTTTTCTATTTTCTTCTTTTTCGCGGTTTCTTTTGGTGTAACTTTCGTACTGTTCGAGTTTATATGCACTTGTTCCTCTGTAAAACTCGTTCACTTCTAACATCCTCTCGAATATATTTTATATCTTTTCTATTATTCTCAGTTTGGCACTTTTTGAGCGTTTGTTAAGCTGATACTCCTCTTGGGTGGGAAGCATCGGCTTTCTTGTGATTACCTTGCCTCTCGGGCTCTTTCCGCAGACACATATCGGAAAGTCCTTGGGGCAGGTACATCCTGTAGCATACTCGTTAAAGGCATTTTTTACTATTCTGTCCTCTAACGAATGAAAGGTTATTACCGCAAGTCTTCCGCCCGTCTTAAGACTATCGAAGAAATCATCAAGTGCTCCCTTAAGATCCTCAAGTTCTCCGTTTACCTCTATGCGAACTGCCTGAAAAACTCTTTTTGCAGGGTGCGAGCCTTTTTGACGGAATTTTTCGGGTATCGCTGTCTTTATTATATCCACAAGCTCAAGTGTGGTTTCTATCGGCTTTACTTCTCTTCTCTCCGCTATAATGCGGGCAATCTTTCGGGAGAACTTTTCTTCTCCGTACGAGAAGAATATATCAGAAAGCTCTCTTTCGGAATATGTGTTTATTACATCGTAGGCACTCTTGCCGTCCTGTCTGTTCATCCTCATATCAAGAGGTGCGTCCTCCATATAGGAAAAACCCCTCTCCTTGCAATCTAACTGATATGACGATACACCAAGGTCAAGCACGGCACCATCTATCCCATCAATGCCAAGCTCTGACAAGATGCTTTTGATGTTTTTGTAATTATCATGGACATATGTAACATTGTCATAGCTTTTAAGTCTCTCTCGGCTTGCAACGAGAGCGTCGGTGTCTCTGTCTATTCCGATAAGTCTGCCGTCTTGTCCAAGCCTTTTGGCAATAAGACTGCTGTGTCCTCCTCCGCCCATTGTACCGTCCAGATAAATACCGTCGGGTATGATATTAAGAGAATCAACCGACTCGCTTAAAAGTACGGATATATGTTTAAATTCCATATGCATTATCCTCAAATAGAAATTCCAACTTCATCAAGACTCTCTGCGGCAGCGTCTGCATCAAGATCTGCCATGTAATCCTTCCAGGACTGAGTGTTCCAGATTTCCATATTACTGCCGTTGCCGATGATGGTAACATCCTTTTCTATATTTGCATATTCTCTCAGGGTAGACGGTATAAGAACTCTGCCCTGAGAATTTGCCTCACATTCCACAGCGCCCGAGAAGAATAATCTCTTGAGTGCTCTGGCATTTCTGTTGGTTACGGAAAGTGTTTTGAGTTTAGCGCAGAAATCATTCCAACCCTCACGGCTGAAAACCAGAAGATTATGTTCTATACCCTTGGTTATAAAAAACACTTCGCCAAGCTGTTCACGCATTTTTGACGGTATTATTACCCTGCCCTTTTGGTCAAGGCTGTGTTCGAACTCACCGCTAAACATCTTTTCACTTCCTTTCCACTTAATCTCGAAAAATGACACATTGTTACCACTTTGTTCCACTTTGTGACACTTTTAAGTATATTCTAAACCATTTTTAACAATTTTGCAATAGTTTTTGCAAAAATTTTTTTAATAAATTGCCCCAAAAACAATGTTTTTTTCATTTTTGTTAGATTTGCACAAAAAACATGCCATTTTATTTATAATTGGGTCCGCAGACTCCTACTTACAAGGCTTGGCGGAATTTTTTAATTATTTAGAAATTATTACAAAAGTGTTGCAAAATTACCCCGTTCATAGTATAATTGTATATGAAGTATTTTTTTGGAAGGACATGTTAATTTGAAAATTCTGGTACTCAGCGACACACATAACAATATAGCAAACGCATCACGACTCATAAAGGAGCTTGACCCCGACTACACCTTTCATCTCGGGGACATGGCGGACGACTGTGTAAACTTAGAAAGGCTTTTTCCCCGCAAGATAATAGTATCCGTAAGGGGCAACAACGATTTCTTCGATACTAACTATCCTCTTGAGAGGGTTGCGGTAATTGAGGGCAAAACAATATTTGCATGCCACGGCCACAAATATCATGTAAAGAGCTCTCTGCTCTCTCTTGAATACAAGGCGCAGGAGCTTGGAGCAGATATTGTCCTTTTCGGACATACACACATTCCGTATATAGACATATCGACTAAGAGAATTGTTATGAACCCCGGCTCTGTTTCCAGCTACGGAATTATAGAAATCACAGACAACAATATAAGTGCAAGGATAGAGAAGATATGAAAAAAAGGCTTTCTCAAAATTCAATTGATGCCTTCGGGTACAAAGGGATAATCGGCTCGGATATACATTTCTTCCCTGAGCTTACATCCACCTTTGACAAAATCCGTGAATTTGAGCCTACAGAGGGACTTACTATCGTCTCTTCATCACAGACTGCGGGATGCGGAAGACTTGGCAGAAGCTGGCAAAGCCATGAGGGAGGAGTGTATTTTACTTTCGCTCTCACTCCCCCGTTTCAGAAATTTGAAATCCCGTTTATAACCATAGTATGCGCACTTGGTGTTTGCGAGGCTTTGTCCGAGCATCTGCCCTGCCTTGTAAAATGGCCCAACGATATAGTCTCAAACGGCAGAAAGCTCTGTGGAATACTCAGCAAGAATATTATAAAGGGCGGAAAAACAGACGCGATTCTTGTAGGCATAGGAATAAATGTAAATAATCACTTTTCGGAAAAAGAGCTTCCCTACGCATCGTCTATTGCAGACCTTACAGGAAGGGAATATGACGAGAACGCTGTGCTTCTTAACACTCTTGAAAGCATCGACAGGATATACAGAGGATATACCAAGGAACAGATACTTGACATGTACAAGGAAAAATGCGTAAATCTTGGCAGAGAAGTAACCCTATGCTCCCGGGGCGAAGAAATCAAGGGAGTGTGTACAGACATTCTTCCCGACGGCTCTATGAATGTGGTTACAGATGGGAAAACACTTAATGTTCACTCGGGAGAGGTGTCCGTCAAGGGAATATACCAAAACAATCAGGAAGGAAAAAACCAATAATGAAATCACCCATATTCAACGGTTTATATAAATATGCCCGTATGCAGAGAATACCCTTTAATGCACCGGGGCACAAGGGCAAGGTGACAATGAGAACCAAGTCGCTGAGCAGACTTGATATGTACGGCTCTTCCAAGGACGGCGACAGCCTTAACCTTAGAGAGCTGATTATGCAAAGCGAGGATATAATAACCGAAAAGTACAAAACCTGCCGAAGCATCTATCTTAGAAACGGTGCAACGGGCGGAATATACGCAATGCTCTCCGCATATATGAGACGCGGAGACAAGGTAATAGTTGACAGAGAATGTCACAGAAGCGTCGTAAATGCTCTAATCATACAGGGACTTGAGCCTGTATATGTAAAAAGGAAGTTTAACTTCCAGTATTCCATATCGGGTGGTGTGGACCTTGATGCACTCGAAAGAGCAATAATATCAAACAAGGATGCAAAGGCCGTAATCATAACCTCACCTACCTATTACGGCGTGGTGTCGGATATAACTGCGATAGCGGGCATATGCCACAGAAACGGAATGAAGCTTCTCGTGGATGAGGCTCTGGGTGCTCACTTTGGCTTTTGCAAGGAGCTTCCAAGACCTGCGGTAAGGCTCGGCGCAGACCTCAGCGTTCACAGTGTACATAAATCCCTCGGTTCTTTCGGCGGAGGGGCAATTCTTCATATTGCAGACCCTGATATTGATTTTCAACGCATTACCGATATGGCCAGAATGTACGAAACCTCTTCAGGCTCTCCTGCACTTCTTTGCACTTTGGAAAATGCGGTGTTCTACGCATTTGAAAATGAGGATATGTTCGAAAGAGTTCTTACGGAAATAAGAAAGTGCAAAAAGTTTATTACAGAAAACACCGTTATCAAATGGCTGGGTAATGACATGTGCGGTACAGACAGTATCTTCGGCATCGACCCAATGAGAGTTGTACTTAACCTCTCCCATGCAAAAGCAGACGGCTATGAGGCGGCAGACTACTTAAGGAACAAGGCTGATATAGAGGTAGAGTCGGCAAACGAAAGCAATGTTGTGTGCCTTATTGGAATATACAATTCCGTATATGAAATCAAAAAGCTCTTCCACGCTCTCGTGAGTCTATCAAAAGCCGTCGGCGAAAAGACGATGATTGTGGATAATGTTATAGAACACGGCGCTCCCGAGGACCTTGACATCAGGCTTACGCCCGAGAAGGCATTTAATGCTACGGGAGAATTCCTGCCTGCTGAATATGCTCTGGACAGAATCAACAAGCGGATTGTGTACCGTATGCCCGACGAAATCCCCATAATTCTTCCGGGCGAAAAAATCAAAAGCTGTCACCTGCTCGAAATTTCCAAAATCATTGCATCGGGCGGTGCAGTAAAGGGACTTGGCAAGGATAACTCGCTTGAGGTTGTAAACCTTGCGGAGTCGTTTGGACTGTAAATAATATGAACAATACTATATTTTATGATACGCTTCATCAGAGGATATTCAATCGTTGCTAAGTGCGTATTTCAAGAACAGCTGACTAAAGCAGTTGCATCAGTATCCGAACCCGTTTTGGGTGCGTGTTTTTACGCCACTGCATTGTTAAAATACTCGCAAATGCGTAAAGCATTCGCTGTGTTTTTGCCTCGCATTGACGCAAAAACACAGCACCGAAAATTCTTTGAACCTAAAACAAGATAAAATAGTTATTTATCAAGGCGGAAGGGTGCAGGAATACTTTCGTATTTCAAGACCGACAACGAAGAGAAATGACTATTTTACTTGTTTTAGGCGGGTTTGGATGCTGATGCAACTGCTTAAATCTGTACAAAAAACGGAGCCGCGCTGACAAGCTCACTCAGAGCTTGGCACCGCTAAAATTACCGAAACCGCAGCGGAAATTGATTTTCGGTAATTTTACTCCGTTTTTTGCTGGATTTCAGGCAGATGTTTTAACTTGAAATCCGCAAGACGCAACTTATTGAATACCCTCTGCTGTGCGCTCGTACGATATGCGATATCCCGTAGCACACGCCTTATGAATTTTGGGGCAAAACATTGGGTACAAATCAAAGTAAAAATTCCGTAAAATCGACGGAATCAAATTTCCGCTGCTGTCCGTCGATTTTAGCGATGCCACGCTCTAAGTGAGCGTGGCATCGCGGCGGGATTTTTACAAAGATTTGGACCTAATGTTCCCAAAATTCATACCTAGTGTGATATGGGATATCGTATAGCGGACGAAGCTATTGTATTCTTTTACCTTCGGATATCCCACGAACAAGGTGATGTAAAAACTCGTTTTTTACATCACCTCTTTTTTTGCTGTTAGGTTACAGATTTTGTATACTACTTGACAATATGCACAAAATATTGTATCGTAAATATGTATAATTACTTTTTGAACACAACATATGGCATATTTGTAAGCAGAGGTGAATTTGATGGCAGAAAAAAGAAAGGCATATGATAACGAAAGTATATCTATGCTAAAGGGTGCCGACCGTGTAAGATTAAAGCCGGCGGTAATATTCGGTTCTGACGGACTCGAGGGTTGCGAGCACGCGGTGTTCGAAATCCTTTCTAACTCCATAGACGAGGCAAGAGAGGGCTACGGCGATTTGATAACCGTTACCCGTTATCTTGACAAATCCATAGAGGTTTCCGACATGGGACGAGGCATACCCGTTGACTACAACCCCGTGGAGGACAGATTCAATTGGGAGCTTGTATTCTGCGAGCTTTATGCAGGCGGTAAGTACAAGAACAATGACGGAGAGAACTACGAATTCAGTCTTGGTCTCAACGGCCTCGGTGCCTGCGCAACGCAGTATGCATCGGAATATATGGATGTTACGGTCCTTCGTGACGGCTTCAAATACTCACTGCATTTTGAAAAGGGCGAAAACGTGGGCGGACTTACCAAAGAGCAGTTCCGCCACCGCCATACAGGAACAACAACGAGATGGCGTCCTGACCTCGATGTATTTACAGACATTGATATTCCCTCCGAGTACTATGAGGAAATACTCAAAAAACAGGCTATCGTAAACAAGGGTCTTACCTTCAAATACAGAAACGAAATATCCAGAGGTCAGTTTGAAGAAAAGGTATTTCTCTATGAAGAGGGTATTACAGATTATGTAAAGGAAATCGCAGGCGATACTGCCCTTACCGACATTCAGTATATAGAATGTGAACGAAAGGGCAGAGACAGAGAGGACAAGCCCGAATACAAGGTAAAGCTTTCTGTAGCATTTTGCTTTTCCAACAAAGCAACACTTCTGGAATACTACCACAATTCCAGCTTTCTTGAGCACGGCGGTTCTCCCGACAAGGCTGTAACCAATGCGTTTGTGTACAGCATAGACCAGTACCTCAAAAACAACAATAAATATAACAAGTCCGAAAGCAAGATAAACTTCAGCGATGTAAGAGACTGTCTGCTTCTTGTATCAAACTCATTCTCGACGGTTACAAGCTACGAAAACCAGACAAAAAAAGCAATAAACAACAAGTTCATTGCCGATGCGATGATAGAATGGCTAAGGCACGAGCTTGAGGTTTATTTTATAGAAAACAAAGCCGAAGCGGAGAAGATTGCCGCTCAGGTTCTCATCAACAAAAGAAGCCGTGAGCACGCAGAAAAAGCAAGAGTAAATATTGCAAAAAAGCTCTCGGGAAGCCTTGATATAAGCAACCGCGTAGAGAAATTTGTAGACTGCCGTACAAAAGATGTCTCCCAGAGAGAAGTCTATATAGTTGAGGGTGACTCTGCACTCGGCTCGTGTAAGCTCGCAAGGGACTCGGAGTTTCAGGCGATTATGCCAATCAGGGGAAAAATCCTTAACTGCCTTAAGGCAGACTACGAAAAGATTTTCAAAAGCGATATAATAGTTGACCTCCTGAGAGTGCTCGGATGCGGTGTGGAAATAAGCTCCAAGCACAACAAGAACATAAACACCTTTGACATAAACAATCTCCGCTGGGACAAGGTTATAATATGTACCGATGCCGATGTGGACGGCTTCCAGATAAGGACACTTATACTTGCAATGCTGTACCGCCTTACTCCGACACTTATTGACGAGGGCAAGGTATATATTGCAGAATCCCCCCTGTTCGAAATAACACACAAAGGGGACAAGGAGCCGTATTTTGCATACAGCGAAAAGGAAAAGAACGATATAATCTCCAAATTCAAGGACGACAAATATACAATTCAGCGTTCAAAGGGTCTTGGTGAAAACGACCCCGACATGATGTCAAAAACCACCATGAAGCCCGAAAGCAGAAGACTGATAAAGGTAATGAGCGAGGATATAGAACCCACTTCCGCCATGTTCGATTTGCTTCTGGGCGACAATCTGACAGACAGAAAGCAGTATATAGCAGACAATGGGCATATGTATCTTGATATGCTCGACCTGAGCTAAGGGAGGTGCGAAAACATGTATGACCAGAAAATAACAGACACTCTGAGGGAAAATTATATGCCCTATGCCATGAGTGTAATCATATCCCGTGCACTTCCTGAAATAGACGGCTTCAAACCGTCTCACAGAAAGCTCCTTTACACCATGTACAAGATGAATCTCCTTACAGGAAACAAAACAAAGTCTGCAAATGTAGTCGGACAGACAATGAAGCTCAATCCCCACGGCGACGGTGCCATATACGAAACCATGGTAAGACTCACAAGGGGAAATGACTCCCTTCTGCATCCGTTTGTCGATTCCAAGGGTAACTTTGCAAAGCATTATTCAAGGGATATGGCATATGCGGCATCCCGTTACACCGAGGTCAAGCTCGACGAAATAAGCAAGGAGCTTTTTAAGGACATAGACAAAAACACGGTTGACTTCATGGACAACTACGACGGCACACTCAAAGAGCCTGTGCTCCTGCCTGTAACCTTTCCGAACATACTGGTAAACCCCAATCAAGGTATAGCAGTAGGTATGGCAAACTGCGTTTGCTCATTTAACCTAAGGGAAGTATGCGATACCACGATAGCATATCTCAAAAATCCAAAATGCGACCTTACGGAAACACTTCTTGCTCCCGACTTTACAACAGGCGGTGAGCTACTGTACAACAAGGAAGCGATTTCCTCCATATACGAAACAGGAAGAGGAAGCTTCAAGGTACGAAGCAAGTGGAGACACGACAAGAAAAACGGTTTTATAGAAATATACGAAATCCCCTATACAACCACATCGGAAGCAATAATCGACAAGATAGTGGAGCTTATTAAAAACGGCAAGATTAAAGAAGTAAATGACCTTAGAGACGAAACCGACTTAAACGGTCTCAAAATAACTCTTGATGTCAAAAAGAGCACCGATGCCGAGACACTTATGCAAAAGCTCTTCAAAATGACACCGCTTGAGGACAGCTTCAGCTGTAACTTTAACATCCTCGACGGAAACACGCCAAAGGTTATGGGTGTGCGTGAAATTCTTGAAAAGTGGACCGCATTCCGCAACAGCTGTATAGTAAGAAAAACAAAGTTTGATATCAACAAGCTTACACATAAGCTTCATCTTCTTGACGGTCTTAACAAAATACTCCTTGATATTGACAAGGCAATAGCAATAATCCGAAATACCGAAAAGGACGAGGATGTTGTTCCCAACCTTATAAGGGGCTTTGACATAGACGAAATTCAGGCAGAGTATGTTGCTGATATCAAGCTTCGAAACTTAAATAAGCAGTATATCTTAAACAGAATTTCCGATATCGAGGAACTGGAAAAAGAGCTTGAAAGACTTGATAAGATTATAAAAGACCCCAAGGAAGTTAAGAAAATAATCATTTCCGAGCTTAAGGAAATAAGCAAGAAATACGGCAGAGACCGCAGAACATCCATAGTAAGCGAGGATGAAATAGAGGTCTACGATGCAAAGGAAACAATAGACAATTATAATCTGCGTGTATTTCTTACCTCGGACAATTACCTTAAGAAAATCACTCAGGTATCGCTTCGCTCCAGCGGTGCACAGAAGCTAAAGGACGATGCCTATATGGTATGCGAGTGGGATTCCACAAATGTTTCTGACCTTTTGCTTATAAGCGACAAACAGAACGCCTATAAACTGAGACTTCACGAGGTTCCCGACTGCAAGGCAAGCGACTGGGGACACTTCCTGCCAAATATCTTGGAAATGGAAGCAGGCGAGAAAATAGTATACATCGTTCCCACCGATGACTACAAGGGCAATCTGCTCTATACATTCGAAAACGGCAGATGTGCCAAGGTACCGCTTGCATCCTACGAGACAAAGACAAACCGCAAAAAGCTGATAAACGCATACTGCAAGAAATTCCCTCTTGTTGATGTGAGGTTCTTTGCCGAGGACACAGATGTGGCACTCTTTACAAATCTTGACAAGGTTGTGATATTTAATACCGCATCTATACCCGAAAAAACAACAAGAGACACTCAGGGCGTAATTGCCATGACACTAAAAAAGAAAAGCACTATCGCAAAGGTGAAGTTTGTAGCGGAGGCTAATTTCAAAAACCCCGACTACTATAAGGCAAAGAATATCCCCGCAGCAGGCTACTACCTTAAGGACGAGGATAATGAGGACAGCGAGCAGACAAGTCTGTTCTAAAAAATGGTAATATCAAATTGCTTCGTCCGCTATACGATATCCCATATCACACTTGATATGAATTTTGGGAACATCCGCCCCAAAATTCATAAGGCGTGTGCTACGGAATATCGCATATCGTACGAGCGCACAGCAGAGGGTATTCAATAAGTTGCGTCTTGCGGATTTCAAGACAAAACAGATGCCTGAAATCCAGCAAAAAACGGAGTAAAATTGCCGAAAATCAATTCCCGCTGCGGTTCGGCAATTTTAGCGATGCCAAGCTCTGAGTGAGCTTGTCGGCGCGGCTCCGTTTTTTGTGCAGATTTTAGGCAGATGTTCTTGAAATACGCACTTAGCAACGATTGAATATCCTCTGGTGAAGCGTATTGTGAAATTCACCCTTTATAGATTTATTTATATCAGTTATTCAAAACACAAACATATAACAAACCCTCTCAAAACACATAAACAGGTGCCTTTTGAGAGGGTTTGTATTTTTTATGAAATATTTCACTGAATATAAATTTTTCCTATATCTGCATAGAAATTCGTAAGATTTACATTTGGTTTGCCCTTGACACGCTGATTGATAAGAAGTGCATCATTTTTATGAAGCAAGGGTATCTGCGGAACATTCTCCGCATAGAAGCGGTTAAGGTTGTTATATGCCATGCTGAGTGCTTCCTTATCCTTGGCTGAGTTTATGTTACTTATGATATCATCGAGCTTACTGTCGGAATAGTCGCATATTCCCGAGCGATTATATGTCGTATGTGTGCTTTCGGGAAGCTTTACAATTGTTTCGTCTCCCCAATCAACGCCGTAATCCTCATGGGTGTCGAACATAAATTTAAGGTCGCAATCCTTTGACATATTAACCTCACCAATATACAGCTGGTAGTCTCCCGAGCTTACTTTTTGACGGTAGGTTTCATAATCCACACCGCTTATATCCGCCTTAATTCCTATTGCTCTCAGCTCATCGCATATATATTTGGCAATACCCTCTTTATATTTGCTTTCGGTATTATATAGAACAAAGACATTCATATCCTTTTTGCCCACCAGAGCATCGGATGTATAGCCCCTATTCTCGCTATCATCATTCCGGTAGAAATAGGCTTTTGATGATATGGGGGTATCTGCAATTTGCGCATGGGAAAACATTGTTGTATCGACTATATGCTCCTTGTCTATAACTGCGCACAGGCTCTTTCGCAGTTCTATGTCCGAAAAAGCCGATGATGTGGTATTTATTCCCACATATATATATCCCGTTGTGGTAATTTCGTATGTTTTGCATGCCGTACTGTACGGAAATTCGCCCCATCTTCCTCTGTCGGTAGAAATCATATCTGTTTCGCCCGAGTCAAAGGCATACAGCATGGCATCATTGTCGTTTACATATCTTATATTTACTCTTGGAATATATACGGGGTCATCCTTATGCCATGAGGGATTTTTCTCAAGAGTGAGCGAAGAATAAGCATCCTCCGAGGCATATTTGTATCTTCCTGTTCCGTTTATTTCATATTCGGTATTGGGCAGAGAAAAGTCGCTGTATTTAAGTCCCGAGGATAATATGGGGAAGTCCAGATTTCCAAGGAAATTTGCCATGGGTGACTTAAGCTCCAAAACAACTGCATAGTCTCCGTCGCTTCGGTAGCTTGCTACATTTCCCAAGGAATATGCATACGGTGTGTCATATGTCCGTATATAATCAAAGGTAGCTATAACATCCTTTGATGTAAAGGAGCTTCCGTCATGGAATTTGACTCCTTTTTTTAAGGATATGCGGTATGTTTTGTTCTTGTCCGACACTCTGTATTCTTCTGCAAGAACAGGTGTTACATCAAGATTTTCATTAACTATAAAAAGGCCCTCGTATGCAAGATACAAAAAATCCCTTATACATCCGTACTTTGTAGACAGAGGGTTGAGGGTGTCGGGAGAATACGAGCTTAAGTTAAGCGTTCCTCCGCCCTGAGGTGTATATTCACCGCCTGCACCTATTCCCTTGTTCCCCACCCCAATACAGCCTGTAAGGCAAAGAGAGAGGGCAAGAATTAAGCAAAGAAGCTTATATGCTTTCATAATCTCACTCACTTTCTTTAACAAGTTCCAGACTAAGTGCTCTATTGGTATCATCGTCAACGGTCAGTATCGCCCCGCAGAGCTTGGCTCTGCCGTCTGCGTGTTCAAACTTCTGCGGAAGTGCCGTTATAAATCTATCTATTATGACATCCGGTCTTACACCGAGCACACTGTCTATTGCACCCGTCATGCCGATATCGGTTATATATGCAGTTCCTCTTGGAAGTATGCAGTTATCTGCCGTTTCCACATGGGTATGCGTTCCGAATACACAGGTTACTCTGCCGTCGAGATAGTATCCCATTGCCTTCTTTTCGCTTGTTGCCTCGGCATGAAAATCAACTATTATTATATCTGTTTTGTCCCTGAGCTTTTCTATCTCTCTGTCGCATGCGGTAAAGGGACAGTCAATATTCATTACATTGACTCTGCCCATGGCATTTATGATGCCTATTTTCTTTCCTTTGCAGTTTACTACCATACTGCCCTCGCCAATAGTACCCTTTGGATAATTGGCGGGTCTTAATACATTGGTCTGGTTTTCAAAAATCTTAATAATATCCTTTCTGCCAAAGGTATGATTTCCCATAGTAATGACATCTACACCTATATCCATAAGCGTATCATAGTCCGCATAGCTAAGTCCGTTACCGCCGGAAGCATTCTCCCCATTGGCGATAACAAAATCTATACTCTCTCTGTAAATCAAACTTTCAAGAGTATACTTTATATATTCCATACCGCAGGTACCGAATATATCGCCAACAAGTAAAATTCTCATATATAATCTCCTTTCGCAGTGAAAAAATAGGGGATGTAAAAAATTCAAAATCACGGTTCGTCGGCGAATCCCTCCACCACCTTTGGTGGTCCCCCTCCCTTTAGTCAAGGGAGGCAGCCGAACCCTACAAATGGTATCCATCAAATCGATTTTTACCAACATATTGTAGGGAATGGCGCTTGCCGACATTCCGAAACAGAATTTTTACATCCCCTTTTTGTTTTATTTTGCGTAATCTACTGAGCGTGTTTCCCTTATTACATTGACCTTAATCTGTCCGGGATATTCCAGCTCACTCTCTATCTTCTTAACAATATCGCGTGCAAGCAATACTGTTTCTTCATCCTTGACTGCATCGGGCTTAACCATAATTCTGATTTCTCTGCCCGCCTGGATAGCAAAGGACTTTTCTACTCCGTGGAAGGAGTCTGCAAGCTCCTCAAGCTTTTCCAGTCTCTTTATATATGTTTCGAGGTTTTCTCTTCTTGCACCGGGTCTTGCCGCACTGATAGCATCGCAAGCCTGTACAATACATGCAATTACTGTGGTTGCCTCTACATCGCCGTGGTGTGCCGCAATAGCATGGATAACCTCGGGGGATTCGTTATATTTCTTGGCGATATCCACACCGATATCCACATGGGAACCTTCGATTTCGTGGTCAACCGATTTACCTATATCGTGGAGAAGTCCTGCCCTCTTGGCAACCTTTACATCCACACCAAGCTCACCTGCCATAATTCCTGCAAGGTGTGCAACCTCGGTGGAATGTTTAAGTACATTCTGACCGTAGCTTGTACGGTACTTCATTCTGCCCAGAAGCTTAACAAGCTCGGGATGCAGACCGTGAACACCTGTATCAAATGTTGCTTGCTCACCCTCCTGCTTGATTATGGAATCGACTTCCTTACGAGCCTTTTCCACAGTTTCTTCAATTCTGGCAGGGTGAATTCTGCCGTCTACGATGAGCTTTTCGAGAGCCATTCTTGCAATCTCTCTTCTAACCGGATCAAATCCCGAAAGTACTACTGCCTCGGGAGTATCATCGATAATAAGATCTATGCCCGTTGCGGTTTCCAGAGCACGGATGTTTCTTCCCTCTCTGCCTATGATTCTTCCCTTCATTTCATCATTGGGAAGTGCAACAACGGAAACTGTAGCTTCTGCCACATGGTCAGCAGCACATTTCTGAATTGCTGTACTGATGATTGACTTTGCTTTCTTGTCAGCCTCTTCCTTGGCCTGCGATTCGATATCTTTTATCATAATTGCAGCCTCGTGTCTGACTTCTGATTCTATGTTCTTAAGAAGGTAAGACTTTGCTTCTTCTACCGTGAGACCTGATATTCTTTCGAGTATTTCTAGCTGTGCGTTCTTAACCTTGAGTGTTTCTTCCTTAAGTACATCTACTTCTTTAATTTTCTTGTTTAACTGTTCGTCTTTCTTTTCCAGAGAATCTGCTTTTTTGTCAAGAGATTCTTCCTTTTGCTGAACTCGTCTTTCCTGACGGTTCATTTCGGACCTTCTGTCCTTGATTTCTCTTTCAAATTCAGTTCTGCTCTTGTGGATTTCGTCCTTAGCCTCAAGCAGAGCTTCTTTCTTGCGGGTTTCTGCTGTTTTGTTGGCATCTTCAATAATTTGTTTTGCCATATTCTCAGCGCCGCCTATCTTATTTTCTGCAATCATCTTTCTGCACAAAAAGCCTATACCAAAGCCTGCTATGCACATAACGACTGCAGCTATTATTGTAGTTATCATTAGACTCTTTTATACCTCCTTTTCTTAGTATTTTTATTGCATAATTGTAAACCTCAAAAACATACGGATGTATTCATGCAAAGTGTATTATTCACGAAAAAGTCAAAAGATAAATATACACCTCGCAAGCACATTCTACAATATATTTTATAATATTTTTGAGTATATGTCAACCGAATTTTGGTTATTTCTCGGATTTTTCTTGCAAATTATTGTTACAAAAAAGAGGATTTTAAGAAATTCGCTTAAAATCCTCTTTTATAATTATTTTGCTCTGACTGCCGCAGTTACTGCATTCTTCATAAGTGTTGCTATTGTCATGGGGCCTACGCCTCCGGGAACAGGGGTGATGGCTCCTGCAACGGTGCATGCAGACTCAAAGTCAACATCACCGCAAAGCTTGCCGTTTTCGTCACGGTTTATACCGACATCTATTACAACCGCTCCCTCCTTGATGTAGGAAGCATCTATCATCTTTGCTCTGCCGACAGCGGCAATGAGTACATCTGCCCTCTTGCATACTTCCTTTAGGTCACGGGTTCTTGAATGGCATATGGTAACAGTTGCGTTTCTGTGAAGAAGAAGCATAGCCTGAGGTTTGCCCACTATATTGCTTCTGCCCACAACCACACATTCCTTGCCAGTAAGGTCTATTCCCGACTCGTCAATAAGCTCCATAACACCTGCGGGAGTACAGGGCAGGAAGTCAAAGTTGCCTATCATAATCTTGCCTACATTAACGGGATGAAACGCATCCACATCCTTTTTGGGGTCTATGGAGTTAAGAATTGTCTCCTCGTTTATATGCCTGGGCAGAGGAAGCTGACAGAGAATGCCGTGGATATCCTCTTTTTTGTTAAGGCTGTCTACAAGCTCAAGAAGCTCCTCCTCTGTTGTTTCCTCGGGGAGTGCATATTCTTCCGAACGGATACCTATATACTCACAGGCTTTCTTTTTGTTGTTTACATACACCCTTGATGCACTGTCATCTCCGACTATTATTACGGCCAGACCCGGATTTATTCCCTGAAGCCTTAGCTCTGCTACCTTTTCTTTCAGCTCGTCCTTTATTCTTTGGGACACCTTTTTTCCGTCCAGAATCTGATACATTGTTTTTTCCTCCTGAATTTGTTTTATTGTCTCTTATAGGTCTTACCAGACACTCGGGTCCGTAGCCTATAAGGTCTTCTCTTCCTGCTTTTTTGAGTGCTTTTATTACAAGCGGAATATTGTCGGGAACCCTGAATTGCAACAAGGCTCTCTGCATCCGCTTTTCTTCCATGTCCTTTGGCACATAGACCTCCTTCATGGCGAAGGGGTCAAGTCCTGTATAGAACATGCATGTTGATATTGTAAACGGTGTGGGATAGAAGTCCTGCACCTGCTCAGGATGAAGATTGTTTTCCTTTATATATAGCGCAAGCTCTATAGCATCATTTAGCGTGCTACCCGGGTGGCTTGACATAAGATACGGAACAAGAAACTGCTTTTTGCCGAGCTTTTTGTTAATATCATAGAACTTACGGGAAAATCTGTCATATACATTTCGTCCCGGCTTGCCCATGTACCTTAAAACATTATCGGATATATGCTCGGGAGCTACCTTGAGTTGACCTGATACATGGTGCTGTGTAAGCTCTGTAAAAAAGCTGTCGTCCTTATCCGCTATAAGATAGTCATAGCGTATTCCCGAACGGACAAAGACTTTTTTAATCCCCGGGAGTGCCCTGAGCTTTCTGAGAAGTCCCAGATAATTTTTATGGTCGATTTTAAGTGCGGGACACGGTCTTGGATAAAGACACCTCTTGTCCTTGCATGTCCCGTGCGTAAGCTGTTTATCGCAGCCCTCACCATAGAAGTTTGCAGTAGGTCCACCGACATCGTGAATGTAACCCTTGAATTCGGGATCCCAAACAAACTGCTTTGCTTCGTTTATTACGGATTTTTCGCTTCGGGACTGAACTATCCTGCCCTGATGAAAGGTAAGTGCACAGAAATTGCACTGACCGTAACAGCCTCTGCTGTTTGTTATGCTGAACTTGACTTCCTCAATGGCAGGGACTCCGCCGTCTGCATCATACATGGGATGCCATGTCCGCATATAGGGAAGCGAGTATACGCTGTCCAGCTCTTTTGTGTTTAAGGGCATCATGGGTTTGTTCTGCACAAGATACCTGTCATAATGCTTCTGCACAAGTGCCTTGGAACGAATGGGGTCCTGTCCATCAAACTGAATTCTCGTAGCCTCGGCATATTTACGCTTGTCCTCAGCCACTTCCTCACAGGACGGAATTTCTACATATTCCCCTACAATATCGAGCGATTTTCTTACATAACAGCATCCGTCAACATTGGTGTCCGACAGGCTTTTTCCCTCTTTCATTGCATCTGCAAGCTCTATTATTGCCTTCTCGCCCATGCCGTAAATAAGGACATTCGCACGGGTATCGAGAAGTATGGAACGGCGAACCTTGTTGTCCCAGTAATCATAATGCGCAAATCTCCTGAGACTTGCCTCAATACCGCCTATAATCATAGGAACACCGGGGTAAGCCTCTCGGATTTTGTTGCAGTAGACTATTGTTGCCCTGTCGGGTCTGAGTCCCGCTTTTCCGCCCGGGGAATATGAGTCCTCGGAGCGAATTCGCTTGTTGACGGTATAATGGTTTACCATAGAGTCAATGTTTCCTGCCGAAACAAGAAAGGCATATTTCGGTTTGCCGAGCTTCTTGAATTCTGCCGTATCTCTCCAGTCGGGCTGGGATATGATGCCCACAGTATAACCGTTTGACACAAGAACTCTTGATATTATGGCATGTCCGAAGCTGGGATGGTCTACATAGGCATCTCCGCATACATATACAAAATCAAGCTGTTTGATATTTAATTTGTCCATATCCTCCCTTGACACAGGGAGAAATCCGTTTTTTTGCATATTATACACCTTATTTCATAAGCATCTCATTATATTGCTCTCTTGTTATAAGAACCTGTCTCGGACGGTTTCCGTCAAGTCCCGATATAATTCCTCTTGCTTCCATCTGGTCTATGATGCTTCCTGCACGGTTATAGCCTATGCGAAATCTCCTTTGAAGCAGAGATGTGGATATCTGTCCGCTGTCTACTGCCATTTCAATAGCCTCGGGAAGAAGCTCGTCTGCATCGCCCGGATCTTCACCGTCGGGCTTGTATTCCTCTTCCTTTTCGAGCTGTTCTATAACTGTGGGGTCGTATACCGCCTCGCAGTTTTCCGTAACGGCATCCACAACGCTCTTTACTTCGCTGTCGGACACAAAGGCACACTGCATTCTTGCAGGCTTTGTCTCACCGACGGGCATATAGAGCATATCGCCCTTTCCTACCAGCTTTTCTGCACCACCCATGTCAAGTATTGTCATAGAGTCCTTGGCACTTGCAACCATAAATGATATACGGCTGGGAACATTTGCCTTGATGTTACCTGTTATAAACTTAACAACAGGTCTCTGCGTAGCAATAACTAAGTGCATACCCGCAGCTCTTGCAAGCTGTGCAATACGGCAGACATAGTTTTCTACATCGCCCGGTGCTACCATCATAAGGTCTGCAAACTCGTCGATGATAATTACTATTGAAGCCATTTTGGCTTCGGGCATACCCTCTGCCTCCATAAGCTCGTTGTATCCCTGAATATTTCGTACATTGTGTTTTTCAAAGGTTGAGTATCTTTCGGTCATTTCCTGAACCGCCCACGAAAGAGCGCCTGTCGCTTTCTTGGGGTCCTTGACAACAGGAATAAGAAGATGCGGTATTCCGTTGTATACTCCGAGTTCTACCTGCTTGGGGTCAATCATAACTAGTTTGACCTCGTTGGGGTCTGCCTTGTACATAAGACTTATTATAAGTGTGTTTATGCACACACTTTTACCTGCACCCGTAGCACCTGCTATGAGTATATGGGGCATCTTGGCGAGGTCCATGATAACGGGGGCACCGCTTATGTCCTTACCGAGTGCTACGGCGAGCTTGGACTTGTGATTTCTGAATTCCTCGGAGTCTATAACCTCTCTTAAGGTTACCATGCTTGGATTGGCATTTGCAATTTCTATGCCTATGGTGGATTTGCCGGGTACGGGAGCAATCATTACTCCTCCCTTTGCGGCAAGCTTCAGTGCGATATCCTTGGAAAGATTTGTAATCTGGCTTACCTTGACACCTGCGGCGGGTTTGACCTCGTAGCGTGTTACGGTAGGACCGCAGCTTATTTCCACAACCTGAGCTTCTACATGGAAGCTCCTTAAGGTTTCCACAAGTTTTACTGCATTTTCCTTAAGCTCCCTGCTCATATCCAGAGAGCTGTCGTTCTCTCTGGGGGAGTTAAGCAAATCAAGCGATGGATAGCTGTATACCATAAGCTCTCCGCCTTCGGCAATCTCGCTTTCTATTTCCTCATGCATAGACCTTTTTTCATCATCGCTGATTGTCTCTGCATCTGCGGACGGCTTGTCGTTGTATATGTTTATTTCAGGCTCCGCTATTTCCGCAGGAACCTCAGGCTCCCAATACTCTCTTTCGGGAGGAGGCTCGGGAAGAGGAACTTCGTCTGAAGTCTTGGATGCAGGTGCTTTTTTGCCCTTATCCTTTTCTATACCGCACTTTACCTCGGTAAACATTAAGCGGATTTTTCTTACAATCGCTATTATAAGTTCTGAAAAAGATATATCAAATATAAGAACAAGCATTATTGCAAGGACTGCTGTAAGTACAACATATGTACAGGCATTTGCCATAAGTGCCTGTAGCGGTTTTGCAATTATTGCACCCAGTATTCCTCCGCCTATATGCTTAAGGTTATGTGCATATATATCCTCAAGAAGCACCCTTCCTGCAAAAATCATATGAAACAGAGCAGAAATATCCGAAAGTGCTATACCCACAAATGTATATTTCCTCGTTTTCCAGCTTCCCCTGGAAGCAAAATAATGTATTACAAGGGCAATAATTACAGGGGGTATTATGTATGCACCTACACCGAACATTCCTCTCATAACCGAGGAAACGGCACCTCCGAGTCTGCCTGCACCCGAGGTGTATACACATACAAAAAGTATTACGGCAAGGGCGGCAAGACATATAGAAACAATCTCACGGGTGTTTGAATTATTTTTCGGGGATGTTTTTGATGCGGTTTTTGTTTTCTTTTTCTTTGTTTTTTCCATTTTATCACCTTTTTTTGTTTGTTCTGAGCCTTTGTATAAATTCAAGGTTATTCCTGGTGCGTACTATGTTGGATATAATATTTTCTGTTATTTCCTGAGGGTTGCTGTTTAAGGAACGGCGTATTGCCCACGATGCCTCTTTCTCAGCGCTGTCGAGTATAAGCTCGTCCTTTCTTGTGCCTGACTTGTAGATGTCTATTGCGGGGAATATTCTTCTCTCGCTGAGTCTGCGGTCAAGATGTACCTCCATATTGCCCGTACCCTTGAATTCCTCAAATATAACATCGTCCATACGGCTTCCTGTCTCTATGAGGGCAGTTGCAAGTATGGTAAGACTTCCGCCATTTTCGATATTTCTTGCGGCGCCAAAAAACTTCTTCGGTTTATGAAGTGCCGCAGGGTCAATACCTCCCGAAAGCGTTCTGCCCGAGGGCGGTATGGTAAGATTGTACGCCCTTGCAAGCCTTGTGATACTATCAAGAAGTATCACAACATCCTTGCCGTGTTCTACAAGCCTCATGGCTCTTTCCAGTACCATTTCCGCAACCTTGATATGATGCTCGGGAAGCTCGTCAAAGGTGGAATATATTACCTCACCGTTTATGGAACGGCGCATGTCGGTAACCTCTTCGGGTCTCTCGTCCACAAGAAGAACTATGAGGTTAACATCGGGATTATTGGTGCTTATGCTGTTTGCAATACTTTTTAAGAGGGTTGTTTTGCCCGTCTTTGGCGGAGCTACGATTATACCTCTCTGTCCCTTTCCGATGGGGGCAAGCAGGTCTATGAGGCGGACGGAATAATCATCCGAGTCTCTTTCGAGCCTGAGTCTCTCGTTGGGGTAAACAGGAATAAGCTGGTCAAAGCTCTTTCGCTTTAATGTCTTGTCTATACTGTCGCCGTTTACGGTCTTGACATAGATAAGAGCGTCAAAGCGTTCACCCTCGTTGGCGGCTCTTGCGATGCCGTAGAGATAGTCTCCTGTCTTGAGATTAAAGCGTCTTATCTGTGTCGGAGAAACATAAACATCGTCAGGGCATGTAAGATAGTTGTCACCCCTCAAAAAGCCAAAGCCGTCGGGATGAATGTCTAATATCCCCTTTACCTCTGTAGTATTATTCTGATTTTCTGTCTTTGTGGATTTACGGCAGGAAGATGCCTCTCTGGAACTTATATCCTCTGAATCGGAATTGCATTTGGAAGTATTTTCATCATTTGTATCGGGTACGGCATCGGCTGTCTGTGCCTTTTTGATAAGCTCTTCAAGCTCGCTTTTCTTTAGCTTGGACACAGACCTGATGCCAAGCTCCTTTGCCTGCTCTCTTAGGGAAGCAAGCGTAGAAGCAGAAGTTGTATTTGGCATATATCTTCTCCTTGTTCTAAATAAAAATCATATCTTTGCGGTTCGCGGGAAACCGTTGAACCCTACATTGCTTGTGTTTATTATAAAATCAGTGAGCGATTTAGATGCCACTGTTTTGTCGATATGCAATCTTCGATTGCTCGATATTTTTGTTATCACAAAATCGATATGTTTTCGCTACGCTCAAACTCGATATGATATGAATTCTTGTACCCCAAGAGTACTTCTTCGCTTCGCTCAGGGCGTCGCGTAAGCGACATATCGAGTGCGATAGCACATATCGAGTCTGCAAGACATATCGAGAATTCTGCCAAGAATTCATATCGACGATTTCAAGCTTTGCTTGAAATCATTATACCACAAAAAGTCACTTAATTGTATGTACAAATTAAACTATATTAGTGATTTTTTTTGTTGATTATCACAAAAACTATAATATAGATTTTTTGGATAGGATATTATATAATAAAATAAACACATATAATAATTTTCTCGATATGCTGTCTGATGGCAACGAGTATTAAAAGGGGTTAAGTTATGAAAAGAATTAAACATCCTTTTTTGAAATTATTGGTATCATATTTTCATAAATTTACAAAGCAGGATATTAATGGACTTAGTGCAGAGATGGGCTTTTATCTTCTCACCGCACTTTTTCCGTTCTTTCTTGTGCTCTTTGTCATAGCGACTATGATAAGCCAGAGTATGCAGGACATGCTTCTGAACCTCATAAGCTATCTTCCAAGAGATTTGGAAATTCTTATTACGGACATGCTCATGAGCTTTAAGGGAAGTCTAACCCTTGTTATAACCTCAGCGGCACTTGCCCTGTGGTACATGTCCAATGTTATAAGCACACTTACCAAGGCTATGAACCGCTTTTACGGCGTTAAGGAAACAAGAAACTTCTTTAAGCTAAAGGCAATGTGCCTGCTCTATGCAATAGCAATTATAGTTCTGGTATTTCTAAGCTTTGCACTGGTTATCTTCGGGCAGGGGACACAATTCCTCCTGGAATACATGGACTATTTCAGCTTTATCAACACCGAGAGGGCATGGGATTACTTAAGATATCTGTCCGTCATACTGGCAATATTCGTATCACTAGTAATTATGTTCAAGAGCCTGCCGAACAAAAAGCTGTCTATAAAGGCTGTTGCAGGCGGTTCGGCACTGACAACTGCCGCGTGGTGCATAACATCATACGGCTTTGCCGTATATGTAAACGCGTTTTCCCGATATCATGTAATATACGGCTCGCTTGCAAGTATTATAATTCTTGTCACTTGGGTATATATATCCTCATTTGTGATACTTCTCGGTGCATCGCTTAACTCGTTCTGGTACAGAATATCTGTTGCAAAGAGACTAAAAAACCGTTAAGACAATGAAAAGTAACTCAAAAAAAGCATTATTTGGCATAAGAATTGATTTTTTTTACAAAATTATCAAAATATTTTCAAAAAACACTTGCCAAAGTCAGTTTTTTTTGATACAATATACCTTGTGTTTATGACCGTATAATTTTTTGGGGGTTGTAAGCATCGCATTACAACCGATATAATACAGGATTATCAAGTAGGAGGTGCATATATATGGCAAAGTGTGAAATCTGCGGTAAGGGTGTTGCTTTTGGTATCAAAGTCAGCCACTCTCACAGAAGAGCCAACAGAACATGGAAGGCTAATGTAAGACCCGTTAGAACAGTTGTTAACGGTACATCTAAGAAGATGCACATTTGCACAAGCTGCTTAAGAACATTAAAAGCAGGTAAAGCAATATAACATGACTATTATGAATTAAAATGAGGACTCAATTTAAGAATTGATGTCCTCATTTTTCATTTTACATCTTAAATATTTTCTTAAGAAATTTTTTTACTATTCCGGGGAAATTAAGTATTACAACCTTCATCAATGACACTCCTTTTACCAGCACTTCTTCAAAGCCACACAAAGTATGATAATAAGTACACATTCTACAACTGCTATTACTATTGGCGGCAGGAAAAAAGCCATCAGAAGCCCGACTACAAATCCCAGAATACCTATAATCAAAGCTCCTCTGCCGAATTTCTTCAGCATATTCATGCCCCCTTTTTTGTGCTTGCTACATAATATGCAGCGAGTGTCTTCGTTGTTACAATTTGGGGGATTGCGGGACATTTATGAATTTACCCTCCTGTCCTCTGCCCTGTTGACTGTTATGTATGTGTTATAAAGCTCGGCAAGGGCATTTATAAAAGCTCTGTCTATAAGCGAATTGGGTGTAAGGCCGCTTATTATCTGGATTTTTTCTACCTCTGTCTGCGTCGGTGCATCAAATACTCCTGTTATATCAATTGCGTCTATATTGTCAAAGTAATCCGAAAGTGCCAGTATCATTGCCTGAATAACATAAAGACTGGATGAGGCTGAACCGACCTCAATCGGAACATCAAGCTCATCTATAATTACTACCGACACCTGCCTTTGGTTGTCACGGTAATTATTTTCGTATGCTTCCACGATTTTATCCCATGTGTCATTGTCCACCTCTCCTGTTACATAGAGGTTGTTGGCTCTCTGAAAGCTCCTTACCGCTTCTTGGGTTTGCTCGCCGTATATTCCGTCGGGAATAATACGCTCTATACTGTCGTCAAAAAAAGACAATTCCCTGAGCATTGTCTGTATTTGTCTTATTTCTTCCTCCATACACCTATCCCCCTTTTAAGAATCTGCAGAAATTACTCTGCCCGGATAACTCACCGCATTGATATCGGGTATCAGTACGGTGTTATTTATTCCGTCATAGTATCTGTATAATTCGTCCCAGGTTCTTCTGCCAACCACACCGTCTGCAACAAGCCCTGCGGTACGCTGAAACGCCCTTACGGAATCCTCGGTAAATTCACCGAAATATCCCGTTATGGGAACAGAGGGGACCGTGTCATAGAACTCGCTTATAGAGGACAGGAAGAACTGGAGAGTTGCCACATAGTCATTTTCATCGCCAAGGCGGAGTGCCTCCGGATACTCAAGCGATGAGCCGAAAATCGTTACTCCCACACTGTCAAGCTCTGCAAGTCTCAGAAGTCCTACATACAGCATTACAAGTCTGTTCCAGGTTCCTATACCGACAATTCCGTCGGGAGTTAAGTCAAATATCTCCTGAAATGTCCTTACCGCTCTTTCTGTACTCTCACCGAATATTCCGTCAACATCTACCCTCGGTATTGCAGGATAGTTTCGGGATATTGTGTTAAGCTCTCTTTGTATTACGGTTACCGCATCTCCCGAGTCGCCCCTCCTCAGCGGATATCCGGGATAAAGGGAGGTTATGTCTGTAATGGGGGTGTTCTCCACAAGCTCTATGTTGTCGCCGTAATAATACTTTAAGATACCCAAGGGGCTGTAGCCCTGCCTTGCTAGATACTCACTCCCCCACTGCGAAAGTCCCTCGCAGGTAACGGTTGTTCCGTTACAATACTTGGCGGCTAGAGGCTCTATGGAACCGATTCTTCTTATGTAGGTTGTAAAAATCTGGTCTACAATTCTGCTTATATTGTCAAAAATCGTTCTTCCGTTGATAAACTTCTGGTCATATGCCGTAGAGCTTGTGATATCAAAATCATAGCCTCTGCTTCTGTAGAAATTCGTATAGACCCTGTTTAGTGCATAGGAAATCTGTGCGTATATATTGGCATATATAGCCGCCTCATTCCATGTGGGATATATTTCGCTTGATGCAACATTTTTGATATACTGCGGAAACGACAGGGTTACATTTTCTGCATTGGAATCGGGAGAACCGAGATGCACCGTGATATACTGAGGTATCGACGGGGTTACAACAACTGCCATACCTTACCTCCTAAAGATTTTGCGGACTTTCTACAAATTCATCCGCCATTTCATCATTTCTCTGATTGTCGGGAAGCGGTATGAGCGGTGTGTCCACAACTGTTGTCTCTCCTGCAAATATCTGTACATTTTTTATGACAACAGTATAATACATCGGATGGTCTACCCTTACATCCACAACAGAAAAAACATCACTGTCCCCTGGTTCTAAGCTCAGGGATTTATCGGGTGCAGAGATGGTAATAGGTGCTATCTGTCCGTTTTTGTCCGTGGTACGCTTGGCGATTATGTTTGTTCTTCCGCCCTCCGTCTGACTTACGGTAACTATTGCTTCTGCTACGGGAAGGTTTCCTCTTGAGGTATATATTCTTGCTGTAAGAAATCCGTTTTGCATAATAGAATTCACCTCTTACTAAGTATATTGTAAAAAGACGCCGTCTATTACACAAAAAAATATTGAGGATGTAGTATGAATGATTTTTATAAATGGCAAAATCAATACAATTGCTTCGTCCGCTATACGATATCCCATATCACACTAGGTATGAATTTTGGGAACATACGCCCCAAAATTCATAAGGCGTGTGCTACGGAATACCGCATATCGTACGAGCGCACAGCGGAGGATATTCGATGCGTTGCGTCTTGCGTAGCCGAAACTCATTTAATACTAAGCGATTTTATACTGAGGTTAACAAAGTCAACATATATTGAAGCGTATTTTTCCACCGAGTTCTTGATGTGGTTTATAATCTCTGTTGAGCACCTTTTGATATCTGTTCCGTACTCCATGGTAACCTCTAGGTTAAATACAACATTGGAATTCGATTTGTCAAGGGATATACGGTTGATTTTGCAGACACCCTCGCAGAGCGATGCTTCATATGAGGCAAGAGAGCACAAAACCGTGTCATTTATCATAAAATCACCCAGATAGCTGTATGTGGGACGGACAATTGATTTGTCCTCAACGGTGTCGAGGGTTGAGCTTCTTCGAAAAACTCTTAAGGGGTCAAGGAAATATCCCGAGAAGGTCTTTCTTATCTCCATTACAGGTACGGGAATAACATGCTTGCCCTGACTCTGACGCATGAGCCTAGCCTTTGATATATCCTCCTCAGAGGATACATCTTCTATACGGATGATACCGCAAAACTCGGGAAGAGACAGCCTTTCACGGATTTTTTGTGCCATTTTTTCGCTTGTGGCAAGGATAAGAATTCCATTTGGGGAAAGTCTTTTTATTGCACTTGTAACTTCCTTCTTATGTTCTTCGTCGTCAAATATGGCTCTTTTTATTGCCGCAACTACTGTTGGGGCTTTCTTTGCCGAAGTGCCTGCCATTATTTTGTTTTTGTTTATCAGTATTCCGTCATCAATGATGTAGTCTAGCTTGTATTTTGCTGCAAGAGGGATAGCATTGTAGCTTTTTCCTGTTCCGCTTTCTCCTATCAAGGCATATGTTTTCACTTTTTATCATCCTCTCATATAACAAAAGCCGCCCGCAGACTCAAAATCCACGAGCGACTCTCATAAGCATTTAGTGAACCAATATTACTTAAGTTCAACTGTTGCGCCTGCTTCTTCAAGCTCAGCCTTGAGCTTTTCTGCTTCTTCCTTGGGAAGTCCTTCCTTAACTGTGCTGGGAGCACCGTCAACGAGATCCTTAGCTTCCTTAAGTCCGAGACCTGCAGCATCCTTAACAACCTTAACAACCTTAAGCTTTGCAGCACCTGCATCCTTAAGTATTACATCAAAGTCTGTCTTTTCTTCTGCAGCAGCACCTGCAGCAGCACCGCCTGCAACAACTGCAACGGGAGCAGCAGCGCTTACGCCGAACTCTTCTTCCATCATCTTAACTAATTCTGCAACTTCCAATAATTTTAATTCTTTGATATCAGCAATGATCTGTTCAAGATTAGCCATTTCTTTTTACCTCCTGTTAAATAAAATATAATAAATAATTTTTTGTTTAATTCTGCCTGATTACTCAGCAGGTGTTTCTGCAGCTTCTTCTGCAGGAGCAGCTTCTTCTGCTGCGGGTGCAGCTTCCTCTGCGGGTGCAGTCTCTTCTGCTGCGGGAGCAGTTTCCTCTGCGGGTGCAGCTTCCTCTGCTGCGGGAGCCTCTTCCTTGGCAATGTTGATTTCGGACGGTTCTACGCCGTTATCAACCAACGCCTGCAAGGTTCTGACGAGGTTGGATATGGGAGCATTAAGACTTCCCATGATGTTTGCGATAAGTGTCTCTCTGGAGGGAGTATTTGCAAGAGTCTTAACTTCGTCCAGTGTGATTACATTACCGTCGAGGAATCCAGCCTTGATTTTGAGGCATTCGTTCTCTTTAGCAAAATCTGCTATAACCTTTGCAGGAGCAACGGGGTCTGTCGCACTTACAGCGAGAGATGTAGGACCGTTAAGTTCTGCATCAAGACCTTCGAGGCCTACTTCCTTTGCAGCAAATCTTGTAAGAGTGTTCTTAACAACCTTGTATTCTACACCGGCTTCTCTGAGCTTTCTGCGGAGATTGGTATCTTCCTCAACTGTGAGACCTCTGTAATCTACAAGTACACCAGCCTGTGCAGTTTTGAGTGTTTCTACAAGACCGGCAACGATTTCCTTTTTCTGTTCCAATGCATTTGCGCTTGGCATAATTTCACCTCCCAAAATTTGGATATAGTGTTTATAAACACTGTTATTTGACAATAAAATAAAGGTTCCTCAAAGACATGAGGAACCTAAATAAGCATAATACTATATCTGTTCCTCGGCAGGAATTATGCCACATGGCACCTGCTGTCTTAAGAAGCTTTTATTATATTAACACAAAGTGACACTTTTGTCAAGTGTTTTTTATTAGTTGCCAAACTTAGAAGTGTTGAGCTTAACACCGGGGCCCATTGTAGAGCTTACTGCAATGCTCTTTAAGTACTGACCTTTTGCAGCAGCAGGCTTAGCCTTAACTATAGCTGCAACAAGAGTATTGAAGTTTTCTGTAAGCTTTTCTACACCGAAAGAGCTCTTGCCGATGGGGCAGTGAATGATGTTGGACTTATCAAGTCTGTACTCAATCTTACCTGCTTTGATATCTGCAACTGCCTTTACAACATCGGGAGTTACAGTACCAGCCTTGGGGTTAGGCATAAGACCCTTAGGTCCGAGAACTCTACCTATTCTACCAACAACACCCATCATATCGGGAGTTGCTACAACAACATCAAATTCAAACCAGTTTTCGTTCTGAATCTTTGCAACAAGCTCTTCTGCACCTGCATAATCTGCGCCTGCATCGAGAGCCTTCTGCACATTGTCACCCTTTGCAAAAACAAGAACTCTTACCTTCTTGCCTGTGCCGTGGGGAAGAACAACAGCGCCTCTTACCTGCTGATCAGCGTGTCTTGAGTCAACGCCGAGTCTGAAGTGAGCCTCTACTGTTTCGTCAAACTTAGCCTTGGAAGTCTTGATAACAAGATCAAATGCTTCCTGAATGTCATAAGCTTTGCTTCTTTCGATTAGTTTAGCACTTTCTAAATATTTTTTACCTTTACGCACTTTTCTTTCCTCCTTATGTGGTCAATCGGAATAAAATTCCTCCCACTTACTCGGTACAATCTGTACCTTACAATTAGTCTTCTACTGTGATACCCATGCTTCTTGCGGTACCTGCAATCATGCTCATAGCTGCTTCAACGCTTGCTGCGTTAAGGTCGGGCATCTTCTGCTCGGCAATAGCCTTGAGGGCATCCTTGCTGATAGTAGCAACCTTGGTCTTGTTCGGTACACCCGAACCGCTGTTGATTTTGCAAGCCTTCTTGAGAAGAACAGCTGCAGGGGGAGTCTTTGTGATAAATGTAAAAGATCTGTCCTGATATACTGTAATAACTACGGGTATAACAAGACCTGCGTCCTTTGCGGTTTTTTCGTTGAACTCCTTACAGAACTGCATGATATTAACACCATGCTGACCGAGAGCAGGACCTACCGGGGGAGCCGGATTAGCCTTGCCTGCTTCAATCTGAAGCTTAATGAAACCTGTTACTTTCTGTGCCATTTTACGCACCTCCTTAAAAAACAATGTGGTAATAAATCGGATTTATTCATCCTCCCACTCCAACAAACGGACAAAATCGCGCCTGTCCAAGAATACTGCACATAAGTGCAAGTAAAACTTGCGGGTAAAAACCCGGGACATATAATATCGGTCAAAAGACCGCTATTAACAATTATATGGATTCTACTCCTGTCATGTCAAGCTCCAGAGGAGTCTTTCTGCCGAACATGACAACACTGACATTGACCTTTTTGGCCACGGTGTCAATGGATTCTACTATGCCAATCTGATTTGCAAAAGCACCGGATATAATTCTTACATTATCGCCCACTGTATAATCGACGGTAATTTCTCTTACCTCTACGCCGAGGGATTCTACCTCCTGCTCGGTAAGGGGAACCGGTTTTGATGCGGGTCCTACAAAGCCCGTAACACCTGTTGTATTGCGGACGATGTACCATGTATCGTCTGTCATAACCATCTTGATAAGCACATATCCGGGAAAAATCTTTCTTGTAACAACCTTCTGCTGGTCACCCTTGGTTTCTATTACATCCTCTGTGGGAACCTTGATGTCTACAATCAAATCCTCCAGATTACGGTTCTCGATAGCTTTTTCAAGGTTGGTCTTAACCTTGTTTTCATACCCGGAATAAGTATGAACAACATACCATTTGGCATTTCTGTTTGGCTTTCCTGCAGCCATATTCCGGCCTCCTTTTACGCACAATAACTACGGCAGGCAAAAAACCCGCCAAAGATTATGCTACAAATTTAGTTTGATTATCTCTTGAGCAAAAGTTCAAATAAACCAAGCTGGAAAATAGCGTCAAATATTGCAATAATAACGCCTATTATTGCAACTACCGCAATAACTATTAAAGTGTTGTTAACAATTTGCTTTTTTGAGGGCCATACTACCTTCTTCATTTCGGACTTAACTTCCTTGAAGAACTTGACTATCTTGTTCTGTTTCTTTGCATTTGCCTCTGCCACAACGCTTCACCTCTTTTAATAAACTAAGAACAATAATTATTTTGTTTCCTTGTGCAAAGTATGTTCTCTGCAGAAACGGCAATACTTCTTCATTTCAAGTCTTTCGGGGTCATTCTTCTTGTTCTTGATTGTGTTGTAGTTTCTCTGCTTGCACTGACTGCATGCCAAAGTGATTTTTACTCTCATTTCGGAGCACCTCCTAGTTAATATTTGCATCTTTGTCAAATAGCTTAATTTATATGAAAAATTTAAGTAAATTTTTGCACACAAAAAAAAGACCTTTTTATCAGCACTCAATATGATACCATAGCAACACATAAAAGTCAAGCAATTTTTTCAAATTTGTTAAATATATATTGTTTTTGTTTTTACAAATCGAGGTATGCCTATTTTACC
>JAZSFO010000032.1:0-14037 GCA_045532255.1 Clostridia bacterium
CGTCTGTCTGCCTTTGTACGTTGCACCCAACGACTCAGCAGCATCCTCTATAATAATTGCATTATGTCTTTGGCAAATGTCTGTTATTTCATCCATCTTTGCCGGTGTTCCATACAAGTTAGCTAATATTACCACCTTGACATCCGGATACAATTCGAAAGCCTTTTCAAGAGCTACAGGGTCCATGTTCCATGTGTCGTATTCTGTATCAATAAATATGGGTTCTGCCTTTTCGTACACAACGGCATTTAGAGTTGCAGCGAAAGTCATATCCGTACAAAAAACTCTGTCCCCGGCTTTGACACCTGCAAGTTTTACTGCAATATGCAGTGCAGCGGTACCACAAGACAGTGCTACCGCATATTTACATCCTATTTTATTACAAGTAATCCTTTCTACCTCGTCAATATTTTCTCCAAGTGTTGACATCCAGTTTGTATCATAAGCCTTTGTTACATACATGAGTTCCTCTCCATGCATTGTAGGAGAAGAAAGCCATATCTTATTTTCAAAAGCCTTAATATCCTTTATCATTTGAACACCTTCTGTAAAATATATTCATATATTATTCATTATAACAACTGTAATAATAAATGTCAATGGAAAACGGTGGAGTTTTATGTGATTTTTATATATTTTTATATATTTTTATATATTTTTATATATTTTTATATATTTTTATATATTTTTATATATTTTTATATATTACACACCTTCTGCACACATAATATATGATTTTATTGCACACTGATTAGATTTTTACAACCCAGTGACCGTTCTTGGCAGCACCGACTCTGTCGATAATTTCTTTTTCTTTTAATTTCTTAATGTTTCTTTCAATTGTTCTTGTTTCAACCCCTGCGTATTTAGCCATCTCTTCAATTGTTATGTTAGGGTTGTTTTTTATAAATCCAACAATCTTTGTCTGCGTTTTTTTCAATTTTACACCGACAATTCCTGCTTTTACTCCGACGTTTTCTTCTTTTGCACCGACATTTTCTTCAAACACACCATTAATGTGTAAATATCGGTTTTTCAGTTCATTTGTTTCTCCCAAAAGCAGATTTCTAATAAACTTCTCAAGATAAATCGTTGTTTCGTGAATATTCTTTTTTAGATTCGTATAGTTTGCTCTTACTAATGCATTCCTAAAATACCATGAGTTTTCAGCAAATATATCGTTTGTTGCATCATACCCTAATGACCTCAAATACTTAATAAAGAAAACTGCTGTTGTTCTTGTGTTTCCTTCACCAAAGATGTGTATCTGCCAAAGTCTTGATATAAAATGTGCCAAGTGCTCAATTATCTCATCTTGAGAAAGACCCTTGTAGCTGAATTTTTTTTCTTGTTCAAAGTCATATTCAAGAGTTTGTCTAAGTTCTGTCGCATTACCGTAAAGTACAGTTTCTCCGTCAAGCACCCATTCTTTTTTTGTAATATTTACATCTCTTATTTTACCTGCATGCTTATAAATTCCACAAAAGAGTTTTTTATGAATACCTATATATTCACTCGGTGAAAACGTAAAGGCTTTTTCAGAAAGAATTGAAGCAATTCGAACCGAAACCTTATCAGCTTCTTCGGTCCTGTCGTCTTCTTCTCTATTTGCAGTTGCTTCATAGTAGCTGTTTATTCGTTTTTCGGCATCTTCCATTGTGATATAACCTTCAATATTCTCAATAGCTGTCTTCACAAGATGTTCCGATGTTTCAAGCCCATCAACTGCCTGCAATCCAATTGCGGTACTCCACGCATATCCTTTGTACCTTTTATTGGGTTCTGCTTGTTTTATATATTCCCTAAATGGATCTTGGTACATAAGTTTACTTCCCTTCAATAATTTGTTGATTTTTTCAAATTAGCCCTTCGCTTGATAAGTTTCTATTGCTATGTCAATCTTTTCTTTTCATCCGTTGCAGTCATTTTTCCAACATTCAAACTATCATTTTGGTCATTTTTACATTTTTATCATAACAACTGTAACATTAAATGTCAATGGACAATGGTGGTGTTTTATGCGATTTTTATATATTTCGTTTAAAATATTGGCAAAAAAGTGTTCTGTCACACATTTCACACAAAAAACAACCGTGATACAGATGCCATAATCATTGGATTGTATCATGGTTATTTTTTAGTACTCATTATTCAGTTCCTCAAGCATTAACCGCTCAATTTTCCAAAACTTCATTTACATGTTTTTCTACAGTTCTGTAAAACGTTTCCGCATCATCAATTTGTCTTTTGGCATCCTCACGTGATATCAAATAAAAATCGTCATAGTCCGAGCTTTCCCTAACCATTGAAGTTGTTTGAATAATTGCACTTAATGTTTTGGGGAAAACTCCGTTTTTTATATATTCTTTTCTAAAATATGCAATTACTTCGGAATGATGCTTAAAGTCTACACCGTCAATAGCAAGAACAGAACGCATAGAATGAAAAACGCAATAATATGCTCTGTTTGTCGCTGATTTCAATTGTCCGTTTTCGTACAAAATATGGGCAGAAACAAGGTTATCTTTTGCAGTTTCCAATCTGTATCTAATATAATTGTTTCTTGCTTCATCAAGAGACAAGGGCCACACCCTCTCTCTGGACATTTTTCAAGAATGGAATTACATCCTTGTACTTCTGATATTTACTGTGACTTTCTACCACAGGCGATATAACAATATCATAATCTACAAGCAAATCTCCGAGATATTCAGAAACAGTATATACATATTTCATTATTTCCGTATCTTCTACATCTGCTACAATCATTATATCTACATCGGAATCATTTGTGTAATCGCCTCTGGCATATGAACCGTATAAAATTATATCCTTTAGCGTACTTCCGAATATCTTTTTCATTTCATCTACAAAAGAATCAAGTAAATAATTCAGTTCTGTTTTTGAGCACATAATGATTCCCCCTCTTCTGTTGTTTGGTAAATTTCTCTGCAACAGCAAGTAGTAAAATATTAATTACGGTTGCTGTCGCAACCTACACCTCATCAGTCACTTCGTGACAGCTTCTCCTCCAGGAGAAGCCTTCTAACATTATTCATATTATTTGTCACTTGACTTTTACAATCGCATATCTATATTACCAATTAACAGAAGCCAGTTCAACAACTTCACCATTCGCAATATCAATCTCAGCTTGTTCTATTGCTTCAATTTCGTCTTCATAAGGTTTTACACCCGGTACAAATCTTATCAAAACATTATATATAGTTTCGGTATCAGTCTCATTTAACATATCAATTAAATTATGCAAAACCGCTTTTCCCATATTGAATCCCCCTTATATATGTTTATAAGCTTCGCCACGTGGCAAAACTGCCGATATTGTTATTATTTCCCCACTTACTGAATATATAACCCTGAAATCTCCTATTCTCAACCTATAATAATTTAAATATCCTTGCAATCGTTTAACATCACCAAGAGGCAACTTATATATTCCTTTCAAAACCCTGTCTCTTGTCGGCGTATCAAGTTTTTTTATATCCTTAATAGCCGTTTTAGTAATTTGTATTTCCATTATATCACTGCATTCATTGATATTTTATGAATTTTCTGCTGTGTATTGTACATCTACATTATTCATTATAACAACTGTAACAATAAATGTCAATGGAAACGGTGATGTTTTATGTGGTTTTTGCATAAAGTTTTCCCAAAAACAGTTGACAAAATAGATTTTATTCAGTATAATAAATATAGAAAAAGGCAGTCCGTTGAACGACTCGCCAAATACGAAACTAAAAATTAGTCGCTACATTTGGACGTGGGCGACTAATTTGCTTTTATATCGAAAACAATCAAAAAGATTATTGTAAAAACCAATATTCTCAATAATATTTTTTCCATAAATCAACCACCCCCTTTCCATTATGTAATGGGGTTTGGGGCGAGCCGTCCACGGAATGTTCATTCCCGAACTGCCTGTCAGATTTTTCTGACAATGACATTATACTACACATCCTATATTATTTCAACACCTTTTCATAAAAACTCTAACATTATTTATAATGTGCTGAACTTTGCAACACTACCAATTATGCATATAAAAAGACTCTGCAATTTAATTTCTCTGCGAGATTAGGATGAAAAGTCCGTTTCACAGAAAATTGAGTTATATGTGGAAAAGCGGTGGAGTTTATGCGAGTTTTATATATTTTGTCTTTAACATTGACAAAAACAGTTTTTTGGGTTACAATACAAACATACATATGAACATTTGCTCATATATAAAAACGAGGTGATTTATTTGGAAAAAATACCGTTTTGCAGTCACAACCACATGGAAATAAAAGAAATTCAAGAAGCGATAGAGCGTCCCGATGAAAGCAATTTGGGCAGGCTTTCCGAATTCTTCAAGGCATTCGCCGACCCCACGAGGCTCAGGATAATACATGCATTGTCTCAGGAAGAGATGTGTGTATGCTGTCTTGCCGAAGCAGTCGGAATGAGTCAATCTGCGGTTTCACATCAATTGCGATATCTTAAGGGCATAGACATCGTCAAGTGCCGAAGAGACGGAAAGTCAATCATATATTCGCTTACGGATGCTCACATACTGCACATATACGGCGAGGGAATTATACATATAATGGAAAATTAATTACAACTTAACAATATAAGGAAAGGAAATAATATAATGCACAAAGACCATCCAACACACTCACACGAACACGGGCACTGCAGTTGTCACGATATGCACAACCACGAGCAGTGCTGTGACGATACACATTCCTGCGGATGCACACACCATAATCATACGGACTTTAAGTCAGACATTGTGACATACGCAGTATCATTAGGTTTATTTGTGATAAGCCTATTAACCGATGGAGGTTTATCTGCAATATTTGCAGTTATTGCGACATTGGTATGCGGTAAAAGCATATTTACTCAGGGAATAAAATCAATTTTTCATCTGCGTTTTGACGAAAACACGCTGATTGTTGTTGCTGCTCTTGCATCTATACTTCTAAGAGAATATTCCGAAGCATACATTGTAACTCTGCTCTTTGGCATCGGTGCCGCTTTGGAAGAATATGCGGTAAAGAAATCCCGAAAAGACATCGAAAGTCTGATAGACCTTACAACAGATACAGCATTTAGTGAGCTTGGCGAAAAAATAGACCCCAAGAAAATAAAGGCAGGCGATACATTCCTTGTTAAACCAGGTGACAAGGTATGTACAGATGCGGTAATCGTGAGCGGAAGTTCTTCGTTTGACACATCGGGAATAACGGGCGAAAGCATACCCTATGATTTGTCTGCACAAAGCATTGTGTATTCGGGGTATATCAATATTTCCTCGTCTGTAATCTGCAGAGCGACAGCAGACTATGCATCTTCAACGGCATCAAAAATCAAGCATTATGTTGAGGAAGCCTCACACAGAAAGGCAAGCACAGAAAAATTTATTACAAAATTTGCTTCTATATATACACCCACTATAATAGGTCTTGCTATACTTCTTGCCGTGATACTTGCGGTATCGGGAATGACAAATATTGCGGAAGCTATAAGGCGTTGTCTTACATTTATGATAGCTTCGTGTCCGTGCTCTCTGGTGATAAGTATTCCCCTATCCTACTATGCAGGGGTTGGTGCAATAAGCAAATACGGACTTCTTATAAAAGGCTCTCAGTACATCAACACTCTTGCAAGCGCCGATGCAATTGCATTTGACAAGACGGGAACACTGACAAAGGGCGAATTATCTGTGGATGGCATCAAGCTGCTCGGGGATATAACAAAGGATACTGCCATAGCTTATGCAAAAGCTCTGGAAACACATTCGTCACACCCAATCGCACAGGCAATATGCAAGCATTATGACGGCGAATGTCCGTCTGCAGAGAATGTTAAAGAACAATTCGGCAAAGGCATAACAGGTACAATTGACGGACACAGCATAGCTCTGGGAACGGCTGAATTCATCGGCGGTGACGGACTTGAAGACGGTATATATCTTTCAATTGACGGCAAGGTGCAGGCAGTAATAGAGATATCGGACAGCATGAAAGACGATGCGTTTGATATGATATCTCAGCTAAAGGCAATTGGAATAAAAGACATCTATATGCTCTCGGGAGACAGCGAAAGCAAGGTGAAAGAGCTTTGCAAAAAGCTCGGGGGTATTGAAGGCTTTGGCAGACTGATGCCCATTGAAAAGGCTGACATAATAGAAAAGCTCAAGAAAGAGCACAAAGCTGTGATATTTGCAGGCGACGGTGTAAACGATGCTCCGTCACTTGCCAAAGCAGACTTCTCCATATCCATAGGAAGCGGAAGCTCGCTTGCTCTGGAAACAGGCGACGCAACGCTTATGGCAACGGGGCTTTGTTCAATACCCAAGAGCATAAAAAAAGCCAGACAAACAATGCGGACAATATATACCAACATAGTGATTTCGCTGGCAATAAAAATGGCAGTGCTTGTTCTGGCATCAATCGGTATTGCACCGATATGGCTGGCTGTATTTGCCGATGTGGGTGTTCTTATAATAACAGTATTAAACTCCCTATCTATTCTTCCAATTCAAAATAGCTCAAAGGGTTGACATATGTGCCGTCCGACTTAAGCTCAAAGTGAAGATGAGTCTCGGCAATTGTTTCAAAGAGGGTGGTGTCTCCTACTGTGGAGATTTGCTGTCCTCTTTTTACTTCTGCTCCTTTTTCTGTCATGCCGAAGGTTGCAAGGTTTGAATATATTCCGACAAGCCCATCACCGTGGTCTACGGCAATGGTATAGCCGTGACGAAAATCCTCATACATTTCCATTACCGTTCCGTCCGCTATCGCCCTGACCTCCGCACCAAAGGGTGCACTTATATCTATTGCGGTATGAAGTCTCCAGTCATCAAGTGTCTCGGAATAAAGAGGCATCTTGTCTGAGAATTCCAAAAGCAATCCGCCGTCGCACGGGGCAATCCACTCCTGAGGTTCCGAAATAATTTCTTCATTTATTGCCGAGGCAGGTACGGTTTCCTCTTCTTCATCGCTCTCAACAAAGGCAATATCCTCTTCTTCACTTTCTACAAATTCTGCTCTGTTTATTTCCTCTGCGGGTTCATCCATGAGGATAATTGCAACGGTAATTGTAATGATAAATACCAACACGCACACTCCCGCAAGTGCGGCAAATGTCCATCTTTCCTTTGATTTACTTTCTTTTCCGTATCCAGAAACATACTGTTTTTTCATAAATCCTCAGTCCTTTCGCAATTGCGAGTAATTTACGGATTTATTTTTTCCTTTGAATACGGATTTTATTCCAAATAAGCAAATTCTATGCCCGAATAGTATTTTGTGAGAATTTTGTCGTAGGTCATTCCCTCCTTGGCACAATAATTTGCTCCATACTGGCTCATACCGACACCGTGGCCGTATCCTCGAACATTAAACACTATACTGTTTTCGCAGGGAATAATATCAAAGTATGCTGACCTCAAAGAAAAAAGTGTACGAAGCTGTGTACCCTTTATAACCTTATCCCCTATACATACGGTTGCAACCGCACCGCCCTCGCTCCGTGTAACCTCGCCGATGATACCGCCATCAAAGCTCACACCGCACTCTTTGGAAAGGGTCTGCTTAAACTTATCCATTGGTATCTCAACGCTTGTTTCATACTTGGGTGCAAGGTCATCGCCCTTGCTTTCCACACTTTTGAGATAAGCAACATCTGTACCCCACACATCGCCTGCATTTTCAGTTCGTCCGCCTGCTATTGCATGAAAAACCGCCTTTATGGGTTCGCCCTTGTACACCGCTATGATGTCTCGGGTCTCCGAAACTGCTTTTTTGCATTTTTCAAAATACAAGCTCGCATTTTTGCCCCATTTGGCTTTGGCTTCTTCCTCCGATACATATGCCTGACAATGACTGCTGTCGGTACATACGGATGCACCCTTATGCTTGTCTTTGTCACCCTCGGAATTCATCTTCTGTGCCATATAGGTTCTCGCCGCAACAGCCTGTGCCTTAAGTGCCTCAAGCTCAAATTCTGCAGGCATCTCCGCCATGAGAACACCGAGAATATATTCCTCTCTGTCCATGGTGACAACTTTGTCTGCTGATGCAAGATATACATCTGTTTCCGCACCTGTTTTTGCCTGTATATTTTGCTTATCGCCATCAACAAAGGCGGCATTGAGACACAAGGGTAAAAGTATTATTAAGACTGTCAAAATTGCTATCCAGAAAAATATATATTTCAAAATCCACCTCAAATTATCTATAAATCATCCGAAAAACCATGTTCTTTTTATACTAATATATAAATTTGTGTAAAATAATATACCATAATTACAGGCCTTTTTAACGGCTTGCAATTATGGTATATTATTTTACATACTTTGTTTTTATTCTTTTGTAAGGCTGTATGTCTTTCCGTCAGCAAAGCAATACACATCTATACCGTTTGCCGAGGGTTCTATTACCCATTGTTTTTTCCAGCTTTGCATATCGTCGCTATGATAGTGCATGCCGTCCTTAAGCTTAAAATATGCACCTTTTCCAAACGGAATATTATATTTACTCCTGCGTGTTCCGTCTACAACGGCATACTCAAGATAATGACCGTCATCATCTGCATATCTGCCCAGAATATCATCATATTCCATACTTTCATTATCGGCACAAAGCCACTTAAGACACAATTCAAACTGTTTTTCGCTGTCTCCGTAGTCACCAAGTTCCGAAAAAATACTCATTGCCTTTGCATAGCTTCCGCCGTCTGCAAGCTCACTTGCCATAGAATATTTACACTCCGTCTCCATGTCGGTGTCTCCGAGAAATGCAAATATCTCCAGTGCCTCTTCATAATCGCCCTTGCGGTACAGCTCCATAGCACTGTCGTACCGATGCTCTCTTAATTTCTGCTCTGCCTTGCCACCGTCCTGTTCCGCTACGGATGAAATTATCGCCATTGCTTCATCGGTCTTGCCATCGGCCCTTAGTGCATCCGCCTTGATGAGAAGAGCTTCGTTTCTTCGCTCCGAAGCATCCTCGTAGCCCAGCTTTGCCAAAGCGCTGTACAGTTCTATTGCATCATCGGTTTTGCCGTCTTTCAGGAATTTGCCCGCCTGCTCATAGTCGCACTTATAAACCATGATTGACGAATCCTTGTACCAGTCAATATCTGCAAACATCTGTCTTGCATCGCTGAACTTGTCATCCCGCAGCTTACGCTCGGCGCGGACATACAAATCGTTATAATGAAGATTAAACCCAAAAACGATGGCGGCAGACACAATGAGTCCCAATATAACCCCATACAATATATTCTTTTTATTGGAACAGCTCTCAGGCATCGGTTCGGGTTTTGATTCTGTTTGAACATCCTTCTGAAAACTTCCGCTTTGAAGTCTCATAAGCTCCTCCATCATTTCCGAAAGGGTGCTGTATCTTCGCTCCGTGTCATATTCGCATGCCCTTAGTATAATGGCGGAAAGTGCCGCATCAGCACTAGACGGTGCCGACACCCTCTGTCCGCTCATTCGTATATTATATGCCTCGGATGCGCTTTCAAAATCCATCTCTTTACGAAACGGTTCCAGACCGCCGTTCATAAGTCTGTACATGATTGTGCCAAGTGAATAAACAACTGCAGCCTCGCCTGAGACACCCCTCAGAAGTTCGGGAGCCGTATATAACTGTATCGGCGATGTGAACTCTCCGTCATTTAGCACAGGCAGTGTAACAAGGCTTAATCCAAGCTCGCCGCCCTCCGACACTGTAATATCCTTGGGGGTAAGAACAAGGTGATTTATACCCATATTCCTATAGGAAATAAGGGTACGGCACACATCAATACCAAGTCTTACTGTAGCCTCTCTTGTTGAATATGTATTCATGCAGTCTATAAGTCTTTGTGATTTAGGGAGTGTATCCATATTTATACCTCTCAGTTTTATTTATTTTAAGTATACAATATTTTTGAAAGGAAATCAATATTTAATATTTCGACTTGTATTTTAGGGGATTTTGTATTAGAATATATGTATATAATTTACGGAGGTTTTGTATATGGAAAAGACTAATTCCTGGGAAAAGCTTGAAAATAATAAGGTTATGGATTTCTGCGACGGATACATTGACTATCTTAATTTATCAAAGACAGAAAGACTTGCGGTAGAGAATTCTGTTAGGCTTGCAGAAGAAGCCGGCTTTGTGCCCTTTGAAAGCAAGTCATCTCTTAAATGCGGTGACAGAGTTTACTATATCAACAGAGGAAAAAATGTTGTTCTGGCTGTTATCGGCTCAAACCCTATCGAAGACGGAACATCTATCGTTGCCGCCCACATTGACAGTCCGAGACTCGACTTAAAGCCAAATCCGCTTTATGAGGACTCCAACATGGCACTTTTCAAAACACATTATTACGGCGGAATAAAAAAATATCAATGGACTGCAATTCCGCTTTCGCTCATAGGTGTGGTTGTAAAGGCTGACGGCTCTGTAATAAATGTAAACATAGGCGAAAATGAAGGCGACCCTGTTTTTACCGTAACAGACCTTTTGCCCCATCTTGCTCAGGAACAGATGGTAAAGAAGCTGTCCGAGGCTTTTACGGGTGAGGACCTGAACATCCTTATAGGCTCCAAGCCCTCTTCGCGCGAAAAGGATAAGTACAAGGAAAATATAGCAAATATACTTAAGGAAAAATATAACATTGACGAGGAAGACTTTGCAAGTGCAGAGCTTGAGCTTGTGCCCGGGTTCAAGGCGGTATCGGTGGGACTTGACCGCTCTATGGTTGGTTCTTACGGTCAGGACGACAGAGTATGCGGTTATACTGCACTAAAGGCAATACTTGAAACAGCTTCCCCCGCCCGCACATCCATTTGTTTCCTTGCCGACAAGGAAGAAATCGGAAGCATGGGTAACACGGGTATGCAATCAAGATTTTTTGAAAACTTCCTTGCAGAGATGATTTACAAAATCAAGGGCGAATACAATGACCTTTATTTGAGAAGATGCCTGTCATCATCAATATGTCTTTCGTCCGATGTTGCAGCGGCTATGGACCCCAACTACAAATCCGTATCCGAGCCTATGAACTGCGCATACATGGGACACGGAATCGCCATCTGCAAATATACGGGTGCACGCGGAAAGTCCTCTACATCCGATGCCTCGGCTGAGTATGTGGGTCTCATACGCAAAATCCTTACCGAAAACAATGTTGACTGGCAGATATGCGAGCTTGGAAGAGTAGATCTTGGCGGCGGCGGAACAGTTGCGCAGTACATTGCAAACCTTGATGTTGACACTATAGACATGGGTGTGGGACTTCTGTCCATGCACTCACCGTTTGAGATTGCAAGCAAAGCAGACATATACAGTGCTTTTCTGGCATACAAGGCTTTCTACGATTACAGATGATATGAGCACACGGAAGTTAAACCCAGCATGGTTTTAAGATGACAATTTCGGTCAATACTGCATAAAATCTTTTGAAAATACTTTAGTATTCCCTGCAAAATTTTATTTGTCTTGACACAAAATTGACTATCTTAAAACTCTTCGACCTTAAATGCATAAAATTCAGTGAAATTTTTATGCAGAGGACGACAAATGAAAACTATGCAAATTTCAAAAATTTAAGGCATACGGGGTTCGACTCCCGTGTGCTTAACAAAATACTGACCTTCGGGTGCGAGCTTTACGGAAACAAACCAATAACCATTACTGTACACACTGCAATCGGGTGCGTTTTCAAAAGGATTGGCATCAGATTTTGCGGCAAGAACCATTGTTTGCTCCCCGTCAAAGCCAATAAGAACCTCGGCGCATATATCAAATATTTTGCGCGGAAGCAAATGCATGAGAGATGATATATCGGTTGGGAGCTTATCCTCTGCCATTACAAACCATTCAAATCCCCCGGGGAGTTTTTTGGGTGTGCTTTGAAGATTAGAGCGTAATTTATTTACAGACATAATGGCATTATGATACGCCTCCCAATCCGCGTTTTGCGGTATGCGGTCTGCGATTTCTCTTGCCCTGATAACCGAGGGGTCTGTTACACCTTTTTGACCGATGCTTCCGTACACATCCCAGAAAAGTCTGCCAAAACCGACAGACAGGATGCATCCCCGCTCTTTCTCAAAAAGCACAAAGGTATCTATATCACTCGGATTGTAACCGCAAAAGGCAAGACTGTTTTCGCTAATTTCCACCTCTCCCCATGCCGTTTTTCCCTTAAATTCCGCTGTATCGGCCACAACGGGCGGATTTGACGGCTTCAGGGAGCTCATAAGCATCAGCTTGCAGATGCCGGCTTCTGTCTTCTCTTCCATACTGATGCTGTATTTTAGCTTAAAGTTTCTTCCAAGAGATATGTATTCGACTGCACCTGTTATGTTTTTTTGAAACGGGCGCATAATTACAGTTTCCATTTTCTCACTCCAAGTCTTTTTTGTACATACTTATGTCGGATATAAAAAAATTATTTGTCTATTAGAGGGTGATTATCATAATAAAGAAAAATTCTGTCTGCACATTAAATATAAATGCTGTTACCTCAAACGGTGACGGCATCGCAAAGCACGAAGACTATCCCCTTTTTGTAAAAGGCGGTGTAACCGGAGACGTACTTGATATCCGTGTGACAAAAACAAACAAAACCTACGGCTTTGGAAAAATCGAAAAAATAGTCAAACCATCTTCCCACCGAGTATGTCCTCCGTGCGAAATATCCGAAAAGTGCGGCGGATGTGACTTTATGCACATAAGCTATGATTATCAAAAGCAAATAAAAAGTGAGTCCGTTATCGGCAATCTCCAAAGAATAGGCGGTATTCATCCCGACGAGTATCAATATGACGGCATCATCGGTGCCGACAATGCCCTTTGGTACAGAAACAAGGCTCAGCTTCCAATCGGCAACAGCCATGGAAAGTGTGTGGCGGGTTTTTATTCAAGAGGGAGCCACGAAATTGTACCGCTTTCAAAATGTCTTATTCAAAACAAGGATATAAACAAGGCGACGGAAATTTTTCTTGAATATGCAAATCGAAACTCCCTTTCGGCATACAACGAAACCACTCACAAGGGTATGCTGAGGCATCTTTATATAAGAACAGGCAACACTACAGATGAAATGCTTTTTACCGTTGTAACAAACGGCAGAAAGCCCCTACCCGATGTTGACTATCTGGCAAATGAGCTGAAAAAGCATGTCAATATTAAGGGAATAATACAGAATATAAACACAAAGAAAACTAATCTCATTCTCGGTGACGAAAACCGTCTTTTGTGGGGACAGGACACCATTGTATCCATGATAGGCGAGCTTAAATTCATAATTTCTCCCGAAAGCTTTTTTCAGGTTAATGGCGAGCAAACATTCAAGCTGTACTCAAAGGCTCTGGAATACGCAGAGCTACGCGGTGAGGAAACCGTCTTTGACCTTTATTGCGGTGTGGGAAGTATATCGCTTTTTCTTGCAGAGAAAGCAAAGAAGGTAATCGGTGTTGAAATTGTAAGAAAAGCAATTGAAAATGCAATTGAGAATGCCAAGCTTAACGGCATCTCCAATGCCCAGTTTCATGACGGCGACTGCGCAGAGGTTGTAAAAAGCCTGATATCCAAGGGCGAAAATGCTGATGTGGCATTGGTAGACCCTCCGCGAAAAGGATGCAGTGCCCAGCTTCTTGAGCTTCTTCGTGATATGTCACCCAAAAAAATAGTATATGTGTCCTGCAACAGCGCCACGCTTGCAAGAGATGTAAAGATACTCAAGGAATACGGATATTCACTTTCGCGCGTGTGTGCAGTTGACATGTTCCCAAATTCAGGGCATTGCGAAGTTGTTGCCGAGCTTCGCAACACACATCAGTAATTAAGCGCTATATTCACCATAAGTGCACTTCCGACAGGAAGTGCATTTTTGTCGAACGTCACATTGGGATTATGAAGAGGATACTTATGTCCTTTGGAAATCTCGCCTGCGCCAAGAGATGCCATTACTGTAGGTATCTGTCTTGAGACATAGGCAAAGTCTTCACTGCCTCTG
>JAZSFO010000012.1:0-21174 GCA_045532255.1 Clostridia bacterium
CTTGCCCCAGATGTTGGAGTCATTCACGTTATCTTTAGGGAATTTTGTCTTATTCTTTGCGTATTCTTCAAGGAATTTATCCATAGCTTCTACGGATTGCTCTTGCCCTGCTTCAAGCAAAGTTGTATCGCAAATCAAAAAATCTCTAATTGCTTTGGCATCAAAATTCATATTCATTTTCTTTTTAGCAATTTTAGCAGCCAGAACGATTACTGCAATCTTTTCCGCCATTCTTCCAAACAGCGGTGAAAATTTGATGTTTCGTTCCTCACAATGATTTTTTATGTGTTCGATTACTTTTTCTGTTTCTTTAGATAAACTATTATTAAGACGCTTTTTAGAAAGCTTTGAGAGCTCCTTCGCAAACTTGAACCCTATATGTCCGTAATTTGCCTGTATGTTTTCTAAAATTAAGTCCGCAGTTTCTTTATCTTTGGTGAAATTGTAGTTTTTCACTTCAAACAATCTTACTGCTATACCGCCGTAATTGGACTCTTTGAATTTTATCTCACCTGTAGAAATGAAAGCCGTGTTAAAATCACTTATGCTTTCATCATCATTAGTCATTCGCTGTTTATCGTTTCCGCTCGTCAGTATGTATGTGAGTTTTGTGTTATTTGCATCTGACATTGAAAGTTCATCAAGTCCGATAGGTATTCCTTTATTTCCACAAGCTGATTTCATTAGCTTATTATCAGTTGTGTTCCAGCTTTTGATTACTCCGTTTGCTTTCACTTTAGGATTTCCCCACAGCGACCCTGCCAACATCAAGCTTGTAGTTTTACCTGATGTAGAAAGTCCTTCGATGTGAAATATGAATCTTAGGTCTTTTTCCTCAAATAGACTAATCATCGCTGCCGAAAGAGAAACAGCACATACAACTTCAAGTCCTGTATTTGATGCTATGTAAGCGTTGAAGAAATCTAAGCAATCCTGATATTCTCCTTTACTTGATAAATCAAGATTGCCATTGTAGTACACTCTTTTAATCTTTCCATTCTTTATTGCTTTTAAGTGTAAAAAATAAAGTTTTCCAGCTATTTCATGCCATCCCACTGTTTTATAGGTGTTTTCAATGGGAAATTGTTCTTCGACTGATATTATGTCATATATTGTCGCATTAGCTTCATCTTTTGAAAGAATCGGAAAGCCTTGTTTTGTAAGTTCTGCAAGTCCTTTAACGGTCAGTTTATCTCTGGTTATAGTCATTTCGACTTTCTTTCCGAGATATGTTGTTTGCAGTACCAACTGCACCTCGTCAGTTTGAACATCTCTTTTGATTTTTACTAAATTGATTTCCTGATAATCCATATTGGATACCTCCTGTTAATTATTTGAGCAAAAAATTAAATTATATGCCCTTAATAATTTGTTCAAACCGACTTTAGAATTGTATATCGACAGATGACTCTCTCTATGATTTAAGCTCTCAAACCCTTGGATGGAAGGGTTTGAGAGACTTGTGCCCCTTTTTCAAGAGATTATTTTATCTGTTAATTTCATTGAAAAGTGGATGAAAAACATCAAAACAGAGGTGAAAGTTCTTGAAATTATGCCTTGAAGTTCAAATTAGCCATCGATGGAAGGCTATCAGAGGTCTCAAACCATTTTTGTTATGGGTTCATTGGCTTCTGTTATTTTTTCTCTTTTTGCATATAGATTCTTACCCTTAATATCAACATCACCGAAAGTTATTTTTAGTATCACCTCAATATTTTCATCTGTTATTATTATTTTTTCCACAAAGTTTAGTATAGCTTTTCTCAGTTCGTTAAAATTTCGCTCACTCCTTGCTTTTTGAAAATTGTTTATGAGTAACATTATTTCTTTAGATGTTACTGCAAATGACCTTGGCTGATTGGCTACCAGCAATTTTGCTTTTAGGTTTTCTTCCTGTTCCTTTAATTCATACAGCCGTTGGGAAAAGTACTCCTTGTATGCTCCCTGTTCAATAGCGGCAATGATGTTATGCTGATTTTTTTGTACCTGTGTTAGTTTGGCTTCAATTTCATTTGCTGTTTTCATTGATACATCTTCCAAATTCTCTGTATGTTGACGAATAACCTGCATTATTGCATTTACCTTATGAAAAGAAAAAATATTTTTTTGTAATTCATTAAGCACATATTCTTCCAGATACGACATATTGATTTCTTTTAAGTCGCATTTGATTGTTTGAGCTTTTCTGTTGCATCTGAAAGTTAGCTGACTATCCTTTCTTCGTCTGTTTGCGTGCATGGGAGAGCCACATTTACCACAGAACACAAGTCCTGAAAGCAAATATTTCTGTCTGTTTCTGTTGGCGGAGGCTTCTCTTTGGTTTTCACTCTGTCTTTTTCTTGCACGATTGAACAGGTCATCAGAAACTATGCGAGGACATCCGTTTTCTATCCGTATTACCTCGCTATCATCCTTGTATGCGTGTCTGTTATATGTGCCTTTTGCGGTCTTTCTCGCTGATTTATTGTAGGTGTAGACCCCTCTGTATTTTTCATTCCTGAGTATCTCAAAAAGGCTGTTTTTACCGAATGAATGACCGACCTTTGTTTTATACCCATTAGCATTTAATGTATTTATGATTGATGTGTACCCTTCACCATCTGCGTACATCTCAAATATAATTCTTACTGCTTCTGCTTCGTGTTCGTTTATGACGAGTTTTTTATCCACAATATCAAACCCAAGCGGAGGAATACCCCCACAATGCACAGACTTTTTTGCATTTTCCATATTACCCTTCATTATTTCTCTTGCAAGATTTTTGGAATAGTATTCAGCCATTGCTTCAAGCACTGATTCGAGTATTATGGATTCAGGTGTTCCGTCTAAATTCTCTGTTACACTTACCAGTCGTACATTATTAACTTTTAGCTTCTGCTTATAAATTGCACTGTCATACTTGCTTCGTGCAAAACGGTCAAGCTTATGTACTATTATTGTGTCAAACATTCCTGTTTCGCTTGCTTTAATCATTTCCTGAAAGCTCGGTCTTTCGGCTGTTGTTGCTGATTTTGCTCGGTCTATGTATGTTTTGACTATCACAATGTTGTTATGTCTTGCGTAGTCTTGTATTGCACTTATTTGAGCATCTATGCTTTCATCACGCTGATTTTCACTTGAAAATCTTGCGTATATTGCCGCTTTTTGCACTTTTTCATTCTCCTTTCATCTGAAGGAAAAGAGGGGATTCCCAGTGCATCCCCTTATGTTTCCTCTTCACTTTTCTTTGGTTGTGTCTGCTCTTTGAGACTTTTCCCCTGTTTCCCCTCATCTTTTGATGAGGGAGAGAAATCTGACAAAATTTCTATTATCCTATGTTCCTTTCCATTTCTGTTTAAGTGTTCAATTATGGCAAGTTCTACAAAATCACCTATTTTCAAATCATTCTCAATGCAAAATTCATTCATCAGGAATTGAAGTTGTTCCGACATAAAAACAGTCCTTGATGTTTTCCTGCCCTTTATCTTGTATCTGTACTGTTTAGCCTTTTCATCGGCAGACAAAAACATTCTCAGTTTATCTTCATTTGATTTTAGAAATTTAAGCATTGCTTCATATTCTGCTGTCATTTTTCTACGCTCCTTTTATTTTCCTATCTTCTTTTAATTCCTTTTGTAGCAAGATACACGCTTACAGCGAGCATTGCCCCTTCACTGATTGCACTAAATATACCTGTTGTTGCTCCAACTAAAAAGCACATATTTTAAGCTCCTTTCTTACACAAGCTGTCCACTGACAGCATTATTACTAATGTCAAACAAAAACCTATTAGTTTATATTGCATTTTTATCATCTCCTTTTAAATAGAAAAAGAGCTATGACTTTTAATTCGCCATAGCTCTATCGTAATTCACAATGATTATTTCATTTTTGCGGCTGACTCTCTCGCTTTCTTTGCGGTTTCATACAACATTCTTGCATTTGCAAACTCATAACCATACTTTTCTGGGTCGCTCTTTGCTTTTGCCCAATGTCTTGCTGCCATTTTCTCTTTAGTTTCAGCGACTTTGAGTATTTGTTCTTTAGTTGTTGCTGCCATTATTTTCACTCCTCCTACAAATTATTTATCGAAAAGCTCTTTCCTGAGTTCGTCTCGATTTTCCTGTGTGTCGTTAAAGTGTTCCAAGTCACTTTTAGCCTTCATTGCCATTTCCTGTGCTTTCTTTCTCTGTTCTGGCGAAAGAGAACTGTCGTTTGCGTATTTTCTTGCTGTATTGTATTGCTGCTGTGCAGATGATTTTGCTCCTGACTCTATAGCACCAAAAATTATCTCCCCAAGTACGCTGAAAAATCCCATTATGAAATCCCTCCTTATTCGACTGAATCCTTTATCAGCCTTCTTAATGTTTTTTCTGAATAACTGTATTTAACAGCTAATTGTTTTAGATTTGTGCCATCAAACTCTTCAAGGATTTTTCTTTTAACCAATTCAGGATTCAGAAAACGCATAGGAAAATTAACCTGTGTTCCTTTATATAGCTGATACATTCTCATTGCGACATCTATCCCAAATTCGTCATTTATGTCCTTGTATACAGAATTTAGTAGTTCTATATTTTTTTCATCCAACAGCACCACCTCACAGGAAGATTTTACCATAATATTTTTTGCAGAGCAAAAGACATTGTCCACGCATTTGTCCATTTTACACCTCATTTCTATGCTTTTTGTTTGTGAGAAAGACTGTGGGAGTGAGAGAATATGGAATGATGATAAGAATAGAAAAATCGCTTGAAACAAGGAATAATGAGGCTGTATGAGTAGGTTCATCTTTCCAAAATATGATGTCGGAATATTCTATTGTGATATTACTTACTTCTTCCGAAAAAATTTTTTTGAACTCTGCAAAATCCTGTTTATCTTCTATTACAAGAATGTAACCTCCTAAATCTTTATCAATATTACGATTTTCGCCGTAATGATAGTTGAGAAGTGCGATAGTTTCTTCTATTCTCTGATAGACAGGCGGAGGTAGTCCCCACAATTTTTCACAATCTGCTTTTGTACCAATTTTTCGCATAAAAAAACTCCTTTCTAATATTATCAATAAGATAATTTCTGTTTGAAAGGAGGTTTGTTTCAAATTATTCATCTGTGGTTTAACTGTGGTAGTACATTAGGTCATAAAAATATCCCAGAACCTTGATAGTTCTGGGATTTCTTACCCCAAAGTGGGGATTTTGCTGGCGGAGAAGGAGAGATTTGAACTCTCGCGCCGGTTGCCCGACCTACACCCTTAGCAGGGGCGCCTCTTCGGCCTCTTGAGTACTTCTCCAAGTTCATTCATTGTCCTCCGAACAGACAATGAAACTCCTAAAATATTAAATTAAAGGTGGCGGAGAGGCAGAGATTCGAACTCTGGGTGCTTTCGCATCACTAGTTTTCAAGACTAGCTCCTTAAACCACTCGGACACCTCTCCGTGTGACTTGTATATTCTACCACATATTTTCACCTTTGTCAATAAAAAAATGACATTATTTCAAAAAAGTATTTTTCACATAGTTGACACAATATTTTTCTTCTTAATTTATAAAAAAACAACAGATATCTCTCGCTGGCGTGCTCAAAATTTTTAGAATACAATTTTGTTAAAACAAAAAAAATAATGCAACCTTTTTGTAAGTTTAATAGTATTACATACGAAAGAACTTAAAAAGGAGATTTTTATCATGAAAAAAATACTTGCATTTATTCTTATGCTTGCAATGGTTGTATCCTTTGCTTCCTGCGGAAAAAAGGATACACTAACAAACACAAAGGACGAATTAACCCCCGAGGGCACATCTGAAACAGTTGATGTTACAGATGATGCCAATACCGAAGAGGAAGAGGATACTCAGGCAGAGCCTGAGACCGTCCCCGAGACAAAGCCTCAGGCAAAGCCCGAGTCAAAACCTGAAACAAAACCCGAAGCACAGCCTCAGGTAAAGCCTGAAACAAAGCCTGAGAACAGCACTCCTGAGCCTGAACAGCCACAGACACTCGGCGGTGTGCTAAGGGCTGACTTTTTAAGCAAGGCATCCTCGCACACAAGTGCTCTTTCGCTTGCAGAGGCACTTGTATCTAACAGCTCCATACAGTTTGCAGGGATGGCAACAGAGGTTACCGAAGGCTATCTTACAGGCTTTAATGATAAGGAAATAAAAGGATTTTCGCAGGGTGCTATGTTTGCTCCCATGATTGGAACAATTCCCTTTGTCGGATATGTCTTTATCCTTGATAATGAGGCAGATGTAAGCTCATTTACAGCAGAGCTTAAAAAACACGCTAACTTAAGATGGAATCTGTGCACAGAGGCGGAAGAAATGATTACTGCATCTTCGGGGAATAAGGTCTTCTTTGTAATGTGCCCTAAATCCATGGAGTAATCGTATGCTGTTTTCAAGTATAACATTTTTGTACTACTTCTTACCTCTTACGCTTATAACATATTTCCTTGTTCCGAGAAGAGCAAAAAACTTATTTTTGCTTACCGCAAGCCTCTTCTTCTACGCATGGGGCGAGCCTCGGTATGTGGTGATAATGGCAACAAGCGTTATTATAAACTACTTTTTGGGTATCGGGATAGAACGCTTCAGGGGCAAGGCATTGTCAAAGGTGCTTCTTATTCTGTCTCTGGTGTTTTCCCTCGGAATCTTGGGATACTTCAAATATGCTGATTTCTTTTTGCAAAGCATTTCGGCAGTTACGGGAATAAAGATACCGCTTTTGCGTCTTGCACTTCCCATCGGCATAAGCTTCTATACCTTCCAGATACTCAGCTACACCGTAGATGTATACAGAGGCAGAGTCAAGGCCCAAAAAAGCATCATAACTCTGGGGACATATATCGCTCTTTTTCCACAGCTTATTGCAGGACCGATTGTCCGTTATTCCGATGTGGAAAAACAGCTCAAAAACAGAACCCATTCAATAAGCAAGGCATATGACGGAATTCGCTATTTTATAATGGGTCTTGCCAAGAAGGTTATTCTTGCAAATACCCTTGGAGAACTCTGCGATGCACTCGCTCTCACATCGGACAAGTCTGTTCTTGGCTCGTGGCTCTATGTATTCTCATATATGCTTCAGATATTCTTTGATTTCTCGGGCTACAGCCACATGGCAATAGGTCTTGGCAAAATACTCGGATTTGATTTTCCCGAAAACTTCCGTTATCCGTTTATATCAAGAAGCATTTCGGAATTCTGGCGGAGATGGCATATATCACTTGGCTCGTGGTTCCGTGACTATGTGTATATTCCCATGGGCGGTAACAGGGTCGGACATTTAAGGTTCGTAATTAATATATTTACCGTGTGGCTTCTTACGGGTCTCTGGCACGGTGCGCAGTGGAACTTTGTGTTCTGGGGTCTGTATTTCGGTGTACTGCTCCTTTTGGAAAAGCTGTTTCTGTCAAGAATTATTTTGAGGAGCAAGACGGTATCGCACATATATGTTCTGTTTTTTGTTGCAATAAGCTTTGCAATATTCAGTGCATCGGGAATGAAAGATGCCTTGAGGCTTCTTTCCTCAATGTTTGGCTTATCCGATATTCCGCTGACATCGGCTGTGTCACTCTACAGCCTTTCCAATTATTTTTGGGTGCTCTTATGCGGTGTGCTCCTTTCCACACCTATTTTTGCCAAGGCAAAAACGATTATAACAAACCGCAAGGGTACAGCTCATTTATATGACATCTTAGAGATACCATATCTTTTAGCACTTCTCGCAATATGTACGGCATATCTTGCAGACGGTTCGTTTAATCCGTTTTTGTACTTTAGGTTTTAGGAGGGATAATATATGAAAATTAAAAATATCATAGGCGTATCCGTCTTTGCAATTCTTTTTGTCGCGTTGTCTCTTATGTGCATTATGATGCCCTCCCCCGACTACTCCGAGAGCGAAAGACGCCCACTTATGCAAATGCCGTCTATAAGCGTTGACAGCGTTTTAAGCGGTGAATTTTCTAATGACTTTGAGAAGTATGCCTCCGAGAGAATACCTATGAGAGACGGCTGGCGGAAGCTAAAGGCATACTTTGCAACAAATGTTTTCGGCAAGAGGGATAACAACGGTCTTTTTGTCGCAGATGGTCACATATCAAAAATAGACACAGAAGAAAACACCTATATGATGGACTATGCGGAAAAGAAATTTAAGGAAATATACAAAACCTATATACAAGGTAAGAATAATAAGGTTTACCTTAGCATAGTGCCCGATAAGAATATGTTTCTGGCAGAAAAAAACTCATATCCATCCCTTGACTACAAAAAATTTACTGAGGGAATGAAAGACAGACTTTCGTTTATGAACTATATAGACATCTATCCGCTTCTGGAGCTTGATGATTATTATAATACAGATACTCATTGGAAGCAGGAGAATATAACAGACATTGCCGACCGACTTGCAAATGAGATGGGAACGACGCTTTCCCAGAGCTATGAAATAAACACTCTTGATATTCCCTTCTACGGTGTGTACTCTGGTCAGCTCGCTATGGACTTTGCACCCGACAGGATATCGTATCTTACAAACAACGCTATAGAAAACTCTGTTGTAACCTACTATGATACGGGCACTCCGCGAAAGGGCGAAATGTACTCCATGCAAAAGGCAAACGGAAAGGACGCATACGAAATGTTCCTTGAGGGAAGTATGCCTCTTCTTACAATCGAAAATCCATCATCGAAATCCGAAAGAGAGCTTGTGATGTTTCGTGACTCCTTTGCAAGCTCGCTTGCACCGCTTCTTACTGACGGATACCAAAAGATAACTCTTATAGATATAAGATATATGAATAGCTCTGCACTCGGAAGCTTTGTGGATTTTGAAAACTGTGATGTGCTTTTTATGTACAGTACAGCACTTCTTAATAACAGTACAGCACTCAAATAACAAAACAGGGTTTGTAAAATTCGAATTTTTACAAACCCTGTTTTTATTTGATACTTTTTCTTACGCGTTCTTTATAACTCTTACTCTGTGAACGCCCTCTACGCCCTCAAGCTCATGCTCGAGTGAATCGGGGATTTCGTCTGCATCAATAATTGTATAGGCATTGTCGCCCTTACTCTTATTGAGCATGTTGATGATATTTACATTTGCATCGGAGAACAGACCCGAGAACTTGGCAAGCATATTGGGAATGTTCTTATGTGCAACTGTAACACGGAATTTGCCCTCCATTGCCATTTCGCAATTGGGGAAGTTTACGGAATTTTTGATATTACCGCAGCACATGAATTCGGAAAGCTCCTTAGCCGCCATAACAGCACAGTTGTCCTCGGACTCGGGTGTGGATGCACCAAGATGAGGAATATTGATTGTGTTTGGCATATCAAGTGTAGCTTCGGAGGGGAAGTCTGTTACATAGCAAGCAACCTTGCCTGTTTCCAGAGCCTTTTTCATAGCTTCGTTATCAACAAGACCGCCTCTTGCAAAGTTGAGAATTCTTACTCCGTTTTCCATAGCATCTATAAGCTCTTCGTTAACCATTCCCTTAGTGGAATCAAGAAGAGGAAGATGCATTGTTACATAATCGCACTTAGAGACCATAGCCTTGAGGTCTGATGACTTCTTAACCGCGCGGGAAAGTCCCCATGCCGCATCAACAGAGATATAGGGGTCATAGCCTATAACCTTCATACCCATTGCGCAAGCAAGGTTTGCAACCATTACACCGATTGCACCAAGACCTATTACACCGAGAGTCTTGCCCTTGATTTCGGGACCTGCAAATGTACTCTTGCCTTTTTCTACAAGTTTTTCTACATTTGCACCCTCGCCCTTTAAGGTCTTTGCCCACTCAACAGAGTCGGTAATCTTTCTGGAAGAAAGAAGAAGACCTGCAAGAGCCATTTCTGCAACTGCATTTGCATTGGCACCGGGGGTATTGAATACGGCGATGCCAAGCTCGCTCATCTTGTCTATCGGAATATTGTTGACACCTGCTCCTGCTCTTGCTACTGCCATAAGGGATTTGGGGATTTCCATTTCGTGCATGGAAAAACTTCTGAGTATTATGGCATCGGGAGCATCTGTGGCATCTGTAACGGTAAAGATATCCTCATCGAGCATATCGAGACCGCATTTTGCAATCTTATTGAGAGTTAATACTTCGTACATATCAAAAACCACCTTATTTATTTTCTGTTTCGAACTTCTTCATGAAGTCAACAAGAGCCTTTACGCCCTCTAAAGGCATAGCATTGTAAATGCTTGCTCTCATACCGCCTACGCTTCTGTGTCCCTTGAGGTTAACAAAGCCGTTTGCGGTAGCTTCCTTGATAAACTTTGCATTGAGCTCAACGCTGTCTGTTACAAAGGGAACATTCATAAGAGAACGGTCTTCCTTAGCTTCTACTGTAGCACTGAACATATCGGAGCTGTCGAGGTAATCATATATAATTGATGCCTTTTCTTCATTGATTGCCTTCATAGTTTCGAGACCGCCGAGGTCTTTGAGCCACTTGCACACCAGACCGCAGATGTAGATGGGATATGTGGGGGGTGTGTTGAACATTGAGCCGTTTTCTGAATGTGTTGCATAGTTGAACATTGTGGGTGTTATATCCATAGCGTTGCCGATAAGGTCTTCTCTTACGATAGCAACGGTAAGACCTGCGGGTGCCATGTTCTTCTGTGCGCCTGCATAGATAATACCGAACTTTGATACATCAACAGGCTCACTGAGGATAGATGAAGACATATCCGCTACGAGAGGAACATTTCCTGTATCGGGAAGTTCAGGGAACCTGGTTCCGTATATTGTGTTGTTGTATGTAATGTGGAAGAAATCCGCATCGGGAGTAAATGTGCTCTTGTCAAGCTTGGGGATGTAAGAGAATGTCTTATCCTCGGAAGAAGCAAGAACCTTAACCTCACCGTATCTTGCGGCTTCCTTGCTGAATTTCTTTGCCCAAAGTCCTGTAAGTACGCAGTCTGCCTTCATGCTCTTGTTAAAGAGGTTCATGGGAACCATAGCAAACTGGCTTGATGCTCCGCCCTGAAGGAAAAGCACCTTGTAGTTATCGGGGATTGCAAGAAGCTCTCTAAGTGATGCTTCGCACTCGTCAATTATTGCCTGATATACGCCTGAGCGGTGGCTCATCTCCATTACGGACATACCGCTGTCGCCGTAGCATACAAGTTCCTTCTGTGCCTGCTCGAGAACAGCAAGGGGAAGTACAGACGGACCTGCGGAAAAATTATAAACTCTGTTCATTACTATCTCCTCCGTTTATATAATTTGGTTATAGCCTTAAACTATAACCAGTTAGAGTTAAAATGTACTACTAATTATACATAAATATTGTCTTATATTCAAGTGTATTTAATGCTTTTTGTATGTTATGCCACAAAAATAATATACTTTTAGTGTATTTTTATTGATTATTTTCTGCCATTTCTTCAAGCTCGCTTTGGGATATTACTTTTATTCCCAATTGATTTGCCTTATCCAGCTTACTGCCTGCATCTTCTCCTGCGACGAGGTAATCTGTTTTTCGCGAAACCGAACCTGTGACCTTACCTCCGTTTTTCTCAATAAAGGCGGCCGCTTCCTTTCTGCCCATTGTAGGAAGTGTGCCTGTTATTACAAAGGTAAGGCCGCCAAGGGCTGACCCCTCTTTTTCTTCCTGAGCCAAGGAATTCATATTTACTCCTGCGTTTTTGAGCTTATCTACGAGAGTTCGGGTGCTCTCCATAGCAAAGAAGTCCTTAAGGCTCTGTGCCATAATCAATCCCACATCTTCAATTTCGCAAAGCTCCTCGGGGGTTATATCAAACAGGGCATCTATGGAGCCGACATGTGCAGAAATCTTTTTTGCCGCGCCAAGACCGATATGGCGTATTCCCATGGCAAAAAGAAGTCTTGACATATCGTTGGACTTGGATTTTTCTATTGCAGATATGAGGTTGCTTGCACTCTTGTCACCCATCTTGTCAAGCGAGGCAATATCCTCTGCCCTTAAATAATACAGGTCTGCACAGCTCTCTATAAGTTTATTTTCCATAAGCTTTTCCACAACGGACGGACCCATGCCCCCTATATCCATGGCATCTCTTGACACAAAGTGCTCAATTCCTCTCGCAAGCTGTGCGGGACAGGAAATATTGGTGCATCTTACAGCCGCCTCGCCTCCGCGTCTCTCTACAGGCGATGAGCAGACAGGGCACCTTTCGGGCATGGTAAATACCCTCTCCGAGCCTGTTCTCTTTTCTATAAGAACCCTTACAACCTCGGGGATTATATCCCCTGCCTTTTGAACAAGCACCTTGTCTCCTATTCGGATGTCTTTTTCCTTTATATAATCCTCATTGTGCAGGGTTGCTCTGGCTATTGTACTTCCCGACACAAGCACGGGGTCAAACTCCGCATTGGGTGTAAGAACTCCTGTACGGCCTACTTGAATTACAATATCGCGGATTGTACTTTCTTTCTGCTCGGCAGGGTACTTATATGCTATTGCCCATCGGGGTGTTTTTGCGGTGGTGCCGAGGATTTGTCTGTCATTTAGGTCATTTACCTTTATTACGGCACCGTCTATGTCATAGTAAAGACTGCCTCGCATGTTTCCTATTCTTTCTACCTCTGCGAATGCGTCCTCTATGCTTTCAAAAAGCACATCGTTTGATATAACCTTAAAACCTGCTTTTCTAAGGAAATCAAGTCCCTCAAGATGTGTATTGATTTCTACTCCCCTTACATCCTGAATATTGAATATAAAAATATCCATATTCCTTTCCTTAGCGACAGCGCTGTTAAGCTGTCTCAGGGAGCCTGCGGCGGCATTTCGGGGATTGGCAAAAACACTTTCGCCCGAAAGCTCTCTTTCCTCATTTATTTTGGCAAAGTTCTTTTTGGATATAAACACCTCGCCTCTTACCTCAAGATATTCCACATCTACATCAAGTCTTAGGGGAATACTCATAATTGTCTTAAGGTTTTCGGTAACATCCTCGCCCCGTATTCCGTCTCCTCTTGTGGACCCTCTCTTAAATACGGAATTCTCGTACTCAAGCGACACCGACAGACCGTCTATTTTCTGCTCTACGGCATATGCAGTGTTGTGCCCAAGGGTTTCTCTCACCCTTTTGTCAAAGTCCGTCACCTCGTCCTTGTTAAAGGCGTCCTGAAGACTCTGCATCTGTACCTTGTGATGAACCTCCTCAAAGCCTTCGAGTATTACACCGCCTATTTTCTGCGACGGTGAGTCCTCTGTTACCTCTTCGGGATGCTCTTTTTCGTACTCAAGAAGCTCTCGCATGAGCTTGTCATATTCCCCGTCTGTAATCTTGGGGTCATCGAGCACATAGTACTGTCTGCTGTGATAGTTTATAAGATTTTTTAATTCCTCATAGTTCATAAAATTATCCTCAAAACACAGGACTCATATCCTCAAAATATATTCCTGTACGCTCAATTTTGATATCAGTAAAGACTGCCCCCAAGTAGTCCTCCATTGACCTCAGCACAAGCTCGGGCTTGAGATTTGACACATTGCCCGCACTCAGATGAAGCCTGAGCACATAGCGGTTTTTATCCTGTATCTCTGTCTCTATTGACCTTATAAAGTCCTTGATGTTGACTTCATTTATTTTACGCTTGGACTTTTTCTCTATCATTACCTCGGGGCATGCTATATATTCGTCTATGTTTATCACTCTGTCCGAGGTAAAGCTAGCGGTATATTTGGCACTGTCAATGTTATACATTGGTGTAAGACCCTCGGAAAGCTTCATTCCAAGTATCATTATGCCTCGGGGAGTACATCTGTTAATGCTTTCTATGGTTGATGGGATATCCACATCCTGGTTAAGCTCCACCTCAAGACAGTCACAGCATGATGTTGTGCCAACCGATAGAGGAAGTCCTATTGTCATAACCATATGGGGATTAAAGCCCTCGGAATACTTGACGGGAACTCCTGCACGGCGGAAGGTGCGGACAATGGTACGGAGAAAATCAAGATGGGATATAAACCTTACCTCATCGCCCTGACTGTACATTATTCTGTACTTACTCATAGCATACACCCCCTTTGAAGCAGTTTGCACCGCAGGCAGAGCACTTTTGTCTGCAGTTGGGTGTAACCTCTGCCCTCTCGGCACGCTTTGCCTCTTCTATAAGGAAGCTCTTCTTTACTCCGACATCTATCATATCCCACGGAAGAATCTCGTCGAAGGAACGCTCCCTTGTGTAGAAAGCGGGGTCAAGATTACATTCCTTAAAGCATTCCATCCATTTTTCCATACTGAAGAATTCGCCCCAGCTGTCAAATTTGATACCCTTTTCGTGTGCCTTGATTAAGACATCCGAGAGCCGTCTGTCGCCTCTTGCAAACACACCCTCGAGTATACTTACAGGTGCTTCGTGATAGTTATATTTAATCCTTTTGCATGTTATGGAATCCTTTAGTGCCATCTGTTTGATATTGAGTTCCTCTAAGCTGTCCTGCCTTGCCCATTGGAAAGGCGTAAACGCCTTTGGAACAAAGGACGCAACAGAAAGGGTAATTCTAAGGCCGGGTGCTCTGTTTTCCTTGGGGATTGTATGGTAAACTCTGTCTACCTTTTGTGCAAGGTCTCCGATACCGATTACATCGTCAACGGTTTCGAACGGAAGCCCAAGCATAAAATACAGCTTGATACTGCTGTACCCTCCCTCGAAAGCCATTTTTGCACTATTCATAAGGTCTTCCTCGGTTATGCCCTTGTTAATTACATCTCTCATTCTCTGTGTGCCTGCCTCGGGAGCAAAGGTAAGAGAGCTTTTTCTCACCTTTGATATCTTGTCCATAAGCTCCATGGAGAATGAGTCGAGCCTGAGTGACGGAAGAGCAAGACTTACTCTGCTCTCCTCTGTTATTTTAAGAAGCTCATCGGTAAGCTCCTTAAGTCCTCTGTAATCCGAGGTACTGAGTGACGAAAGGCTGATTTCTTCATAGCCCGTGGACTGCATAAGTGCTTTTGCCTGTTTGATAAGGGTCTTGGGCGACTTCTCCCTTACAGGACGGTATATCTGTCCTGCCTGACAGAAACGGCATCCTCTTATGCAACCTCTGAATACCTCAAGCATAATTCTGTCGTGAACAATTTCCACAAACGGAACTACAAATTTATCGGGATAGTAAACGCTGTCGAGGTCTTCTACAACACGCTTTTTAACGCTTTTTGGCACAAAGTCATAAAGCGGTGTTATCTCCCTTACCGTTCCGTCATCGTTATAGGAAACATCATAGAATGACGGCACATAGACGCCGTCTATCTGCGATACCATCTTAAGAAACTCGCTTCGTGGAAGATTTTCTTCCTTCCACCTGCGGTACATATCCATGCACTCGTTCATAATTTCCTCGCCCTCGCCGAGCTGGAAGAAGTCCGCAAATGGTGCAATGCACTCCGCGCTGTATGCACAGGGTCCGCCCATCATAACAAACGGGTCGTCCTCTCCCCTGTCCTTTGTGAGTAGCGGTATGCCCGCAAGGTCAAGCATATTGAGAATGTTTGAATAGCTCATTTCGTACTGGAGGGTAAAGGCAACAAAATCCATGTCCTTAATGGGTTCCATGCTCTCAAGTCCATAGAGCGGTATGTCATTCTCTCTCATTTTCTGTTCCATATCAACCCACGGTGCAAAAACCCTCTCGCACCAGGTATCGGGTCTTTCATTTAGAAGCGAATAAAGTATCTTCATACCAAGATGGCTCATTCCGACCTCATACACATCGGGGAAGCAAAATGCAACACGGATATCAACGCTGTCTTTATCCTTAATCACGCTGTTAAGCTCTCCGCCTGTATACCTAGCAGGCTTTTCTACCAGATGGAGAAGATTTTCTATCTTTTGTTTAAGCATAGTAATTTCCTCTTGAATTTATTATTTTATTATATTATATACTACATTTCATTATTTTTCAATACATTCCCCTACAGTAATCATAGTATTTTTTATCACGCAGTCCATCAGCTTATTCTGGTCTACTCTGCCAACCTCGAGACCTTCTTTCATAACCCTGAAAACCGTAGTCCTTGACTCTGTAATGAGGTCTATGAGACAGAGAGCATTGCTCGAATAATCAACCGAAATGGACCTGACGGGCGGAAGCGAGCTTATCTCCCTTGTAAGAAGTTTTTTCTTAAGGCACATAATAAGCTCCCTTTCGTGCCTTAAATTACAGAGTATAAAGCAACCTGCCACAAGGTACGAAGCGTTTGAACCCGTTATCAGAAGTATATGTATGCCAAAAATCATCATAAGAGCACCGACAAATGCCGTAATTCTTATCATATAGACTGAGCCTTTTACAAGTCCGAGGGCAGAGCAGATAATGGATTTGAGCATCACTCCCCCGTCAAGCGGAAGTGCAGGTATGAGGTTAAGAAGAGCATCGGCAAGATTTGCAAGTGCAAAAAGCTCTGCCGTACCCTCTGAAAACACCCTCTCAATAACAGGACAAAGTCCGAGAAGCAATATATTTGCCGCAGGTCCTGCTATAGACACCGCAAACTGTACCGACGGTCTGTGCATAAACGGTGTCCTTGCCGTAATACCCCATGGCATAGCCTTCATATCATAGACGCATACTCCCATAAGGGAGCAGACCGCAACATGAGACAGCTCATGTAAAGATACCGCTGTACCCACTACCATAACCCACTCGGGCGAAAAAATAACCGCCCACACAAATATTGCCAAGGCAAACCTTACACATGGCTTAAGAAACAAAAAAACTCACCCTTCTTTGAAAAAAACATAAGTCCTCGGATTGATACTCTTTCCGTCCTTTTTGAGTTCAAAGTGAAGATGCGGACCTGTTGATATCCCTGTGTTTCCTGCCTCTGCAATCTTGATAAAAGGCGATACAGCATCCCCCTCACCAACACATGAGCATTTGAGATGGGCATAAACCGTAGTTATCCCCTCGCCATGCTCCACAATGATATAGTGTCCGTTTGCTTCATCATAACCCACCTTGGAAACCACACCCTCGGCGGCGGCAACAACAGGTGTGCCCTCGTCTGCCGCTATGTCCACACCGTTATGGTGAGACTTTTCGCCCGTGATGGGGTGCACCCTCTCTCCGAATTCCGAGCTTACAGTGCTCCACATTGGCGGACGCCAATCAAGTGTGCTTTTGGGCGGTTCGGACGGTTGCGGAATCGGTTCTTCCTCATTTGCCGCCTTGACCTCCTTTGCACTCTCGTCGGGTTTCTTTATACCGATATCCTTTTCTGCCGAGGACACAAGGTCAATATATGCCGATACAATGTCTGTTGCGGCATCCCTTACCCTTGCAATCGCAGGGACAAAGGTCTGTTGCCACTGGCGTGCGTTATAGGTAGTATAGAGTATTCGATGTACCGCATCCCCTGATGCAAAAAACGATACAGCCCAAAGGAGAGCAAAGAGAACAAAACAAATTCCGCTTTTTATGAGGAGCTTCTTTTCCGCAGGCAGTTTTTCTTTTGGTTTGGAAACCTTGTATCTTCGGTTGGGTCTTCCGTATCTCGGGTTCATTTAGTCACATCCTTTTACGTATTACATTATATATATGCAAAATGTCACCGAAATATAAGGCAATTAAAAAAGCAGGTTATAAAAACATAAATTTTTACAACCTGCATTAGTTATTTTTTAGTTTTCGGATATACTCTTTGCCCTGTCTATTGCACTGTGTATATTGGGCAGGAAGTTTTCTTCCCCTATCATATCATACAGTCCGTCCTTTTTGAGAACTGCCAAAGGCTGGTCATTGATGTGTGATATTATAAGTGTTGTGCCGTACGACTCACAGCGTTCATATATGTTCTTAAGCTCCTTGCATGCAGTAGCATCAAGAGCAGGAACACCCCTCATTCTAAGTATGAGGATTGCATTTTCTTTCTTAAGAGACGAATAGATATTTATGAGCTTATCCGCCGCACCGAAGAACAGAGGTCCTGTAATCTCATATACTTGCGTTTTTTTCGGAAGTTTAATAAATCTTATTGCATCGGGATCGCTGTTTTCGTCATAGCTTTCCTCATAATCCCTCCACTTTCTTACATCCGAGGTGTTTGCCATACGGCTCATAAACAGCAGTGCCGCCGCAACCATACCGACCTCTATCGCTACAACAAGGTCAAAGCATACGGTAAGTACAAATGTTATAAGAAGCACCGCATAGTCACTCTTGGGTGACTTACGCATAGCTATGAACTCTCGCCAACCACTCATGTTATATGCAACAATTATAAGCACCGCAGAAAGCGTAGTCATAGGTATTAGCGATGCATAAGGCATAAGAAGAACCATAATAAGTGCAAGCATTATTGCATGAACCATACCTGCTATCGGACTTCTTCCGCCGTTTTTGACATTTGCGGCAGTTCTTGCAATAGCTCCCGTTGCAGGGATACCGCCAAAGAGACCCGAGCAGATATTGCCGACACCCTGTGCCACAAGCTCTGTATTGGAACGATGTCTGCTCCCTATCATTCCGTCGGAAACAACACAGGACAAAAGCGACTCTATCGCCGCAAGAATTGCAATCGTAAATGCAGGGGATATAAGCTCTCTTATCATACCAAAGCTTACCCTTGGAATAGAAGGAACAGGGAACTTATTAGAAAGCTCTCCGTATACGCTTCCGATTGTTGCAACATCTATGTTTCCTATCTTAACTATGAGAGTTGTAACGATAATGGCTACAAGCGATGCGGGAATTCTGTCATTGATTTTGGGAAGTATTATCATGATAACAAGTGCTATACCGCCAACTATAAGAGCATTCGGATTGAGCGTACCTATATGCTCTATGTAGCTCACAGTTCTCTCAAAAAACTCGGACGGAACAGCATCAATGCTCAGACCCATAAAGTCCTTGAGCTGTTGTACAAACAAGGTAACCGCAATACCTGCGGTAAAGCCTACCGTAATTGTAGAGGGTATGAACTTTATAAGCGAACCCACATTGCAAAGACCCATAATAACAAGCATAATACCTGCCATTATAGTAGCAACAACAAGCCCCTCTATGCCGAACCTTCCTATTATTCCTACCACAATTACGACAAATGCCGCCGTAGGACCGCCTATCTGCACACGGCTTCCGCCCAGAAACGATATCATAAATCCTGCAATTATTGCGGTGTGAATACCCTTTTCGGGCGATACTCCCGATGCTATTGCAAGAGCAATTGATAGGGGAAGTGCGATTATTGCAACAATTATACCTGCAATAATATCCTTAAGAAGCATGGATTTGTCATAACTTTTGAGTGTTGAAAAAAGCATTGGTTTGATTTTTTTCATTTGTTTTCATCTCCGTTTTATGTACTAATAATAGATTGTACCATATTTTGCACCAAAAGTAAAGGCAGATAAATGTGTCAAATAACAGATTTTTACATATATTATACCGAGGTGATAAATGTGTGCTCCATCGGCGGTGAAATAGATTTTAACACTATGCCAAAGGTATCGGACTACCACAGAGCAATGCTTCGCTCAATGGCAAGACGCGGACCCGACTCAAACGGAATTTACGAAAACAAAAATGCGGTTCTCCTCCATTCGAGGCTTGCCGTTATAGATGTGGAAAACGGTATTCAGCCAATGACTGCCGTATACAGAAACGAAACATATACCATTGTATACAACGGTGAGATATACAACACAGACGAAATACGGGGAATTCTCACATCAAGGGGAATATACCTGCGAACACACTCCGATACAGAAGCCGTGCTTATGCTATATGCTCTGTACGGAGAGAAATGTGTGGATATGTTAAACGGAATATTCGCATTCGCAGTATGGGAAGAAAATGCAAAAAGGCTTTTTGCCTCAAGAGACAAAATGGGTGTAAAGCCGTTTTTCTATCATCACAAGGACGGCAGACTGGTTTTTGCATCCGAAATCAAATCTATTCTTCTGCATCCCGATATAAAGGCCGTTGCGGATATCCGCTCAATCTCCGAGCTTATGCTCATAGGACCGGGAAGAACACCCGGTTACGGTGTGTTTAAGGGTATAGAAGAGCTCAAACGCGGTCACACAATGTATTTTGACGAAAACGGAATAAGAATAAGAAAATACTGGGATGTAAAGGCATCAAAGCACCCCGACAGCAAGGACGACACCATAGAAATGGTGCGTTATCTTGTAAAGGACTCTATCGAAAGACAGCTTGTATCCGATGTGCCTATAGGTACATTCCTGTCGGGCGGTCTTGATTCGAGCATAATTTCCTCTGTGGCGGCAAGGTATATGAAAAAGCGGGGCGAAAGATTAAACACCTTTTCCGTAACATACCGAGACAATGACAAATACTTTTCAAAAAGTAAATTTCAGCCAAATTCCGACGGCGAATTTATAAATATAATGCAAAAGTATTTAGGCAGCGACCACCATCTGATAACGATAGACACCCCCGAGCTTGCAAATGCACTTTTTGATGCCGTTGATGCAAGGGATTTGCCCGGAATGGCAGATGTTGACTCTTCCCTGCTCCTTTTCTGCAAGGAGATAAAAAAGCATGTGACCGTTGCACTATCCGGAGAATGTGCTGACGAATTAAACCACACTTGTTGACAGATAAATACACTGAGCAAAATACGATTATAATCCGCAGATAAAATACCAATTTGTCTGTAAACTTGTATTGTCGAATTTTGCAGAAAAGAGGATGTCAACATGCCAGAAATCATTGCGCTTGCAAAGAATGTGAAAAAGATACGAACTGAAATGAAACTATCCCAATTGAAATTTGCTATGGAATGCGACATAAGCCTTGATATTTTAAACCAGATAGAGCGCTGTCGAACCAATCCCCGTCTCTCGACTATCCAATCCATTGCGGCGTATGTAGGCTGTACCGTAGCGGACCTGTTGAAGATTGAAGAAGAAGCAGATGAGCAGGGGAAGAAATAACCCCTGCTCTGCAAATAATGCACTATTTTTTCACAGGACGGAATAGCCTTTCGCCTCGGTCACCTCTTTCGTAGCGAGCACAAACAGTGGTAGAGTTTATTCCTACTTTTTCAGCAGCTTCAGACAAACACATCTTTTTGCCTTGATATTCAACAAAAACATTATTTCGTCTATTTTGTTGTTGTGTTTTCATATCAACCCATTGGCAATTTTCGGGGCAATAGTTGCCGTTTACATCCATTCTGTCTAAGTCGGATCGTAGCCA
>JAZSFO010000011.1:0-8958 GCA_045532255.1 Clostridia bacterium
TTCCTTGAAAATACGACAGTATTATCTTCGTAATTTACTTTGTTTCACCCAAAATTGTCTATGTGAAACTGCTGTGCACCTGCCATCTTGAAAATTTTATTAAGATTTTAGTGCGAAAGGTTGCAGGCGGGCTGACGCCCGACAAAACGGACACACTGAAAGCTTTTAAAATTTTCAGGTGTCAGGCATTGAGGGTTCGAATCCTGTCCCACTAAAAAAACACAGACCATTATGTTATATAAACATAGCGGTCTGTGTTTTTGTATTCTTATTTGTTTTTAATGATTTCCAATACTTTTGCAAGCTGTACATCCTCTTCCGGAGTGTAATACTCCAACGGCTTTGTAAGAAGCATTTCTACCTTATGGTCAGGCTCTATGCCCTTGCCGTCTATACACACATCGTTTGGAGTGTAGTATTTGGCTGTTGTGATTTTGAGTGCATCACCGCCCGAGAGATTGTACATGGTCTGTACAACGCCCTTGCCAAATGACTTCTCGCCGACAAGGATTGCTCTCTTGTGGTCGCTTAGTGCCCCTGCCAGAACCTCGGATGCACTTGCGCTTGAGCCATTGATGAGAACATACATCGGCAGGTCTATACACTCCTCATCCGAGTAGTAAACCTCGGGAGGTGTGCTTTTGCCTTTGATTGTAAGTATTGTTCCCTTGGGAAGAAGAAAGTCTGCTATGCTGACTACCGTAGTAAGCATACCGCCGGGGTTATTTCTAAGGTCAATAATAAGAGATTTTGCTCCCGAGGATATAAGCGAGTTTACCGCAAGCTCAAAATCCTTGTGGCTTTCCTCTGCAAAGTTTGAAAGACTTACATATCCGATGCTTTGGTCTATCATACGGCTGTCGACCGTTTGCATGGATACTTCCGTTCTTGTAACCTTTGTATCAAAGGTTTCTTCCTGTCTTTTGATTGTGAGAATTACGGTATCCTTTTTTCCGTATTCTCCGTCACCGCGTATCATGCTGATAGCCTCGTTGTAGTTGTCACCGTTTACTTGGATGCCGTCTACTGCTGTGATAATATCTTGGGGCATAATCCCTGCCTTTGCCGCAGGAGCGTTCTTGTAGGCATTTACTATTGATATAAGGTTGTCATCATTAAGTGTGACCTCTATTCCAATTCCCTTGTAATTGCCTGTGAGCTGACCCGATAAGCTTTCGAATTCCTCTTTTGTAAAGTATTCGGAATACGGGTCATCAAGAGCGCCTACATATGCCTTGAGCGCTTTTGTTTCCAGCTTTTCTTTATCGGGGTTTCCCATAAAGCTGTTTCCTATAATATTTTGTACTTCCCCCATCTTTCCTCCGCTTTCAAAGCCCGGAGTAATAAAACTTACAATGTTATCGAGTGCGTTTCCGAAGCTCGGCACAAGAATATGAGCAGAAAGGTAGAGCGCAGAGGTAACAGCAAATGTAAGAAATATTATGAGTAATGTATTTTTTCTTTGCATATAAATAACCCCTTCTTCATCTAAAGGACTGTAAAAATTATATTTTTACAGTCCCATTATATGTGTATTTAGAATTTTTTTATTTAGAACTCATCAGTTAAGATACGACATAGGATTTGTGTGTCTGCCGTTTTGCAGAACCTCAAAGTGAAGATGCGGTCCTGTGGATATACCGGTGGAGCCTACTCTTGCAATAACCTGTCCTTTTGTAACCTTCTGTCCTGATGAAACAAGCAGGGAGCTGCAATGTGCATACAGAGTGGTCAGCCCGCCGCCGTGGTCTATAACAACATAGTTTCCGTAACCGCCCGAGTTCCAACCCGATATCAGTACAGTACCGTCCGCCGCTGCAAATATACTTGTTCCCATAGATGCACCGATATCAAGGCCCGTGTGAGTTTTTACCTTACCTGTAACGGGGTGGGTTCTTGTACCGTAGGGCGATGTTATATATGTGGATACACTCGGCCACTTGAATGTACCGCCTGTATATGTTGTGGTTTGCGAGGATGACTGTGTGAGTCTGCGGATTTCCTCTCTTGCGGCTGCCTCTGCCGCTTCCTGTGCGGCAAGAGCCTTCTCGTAGGAGGCGATATCCGACTTAATGCTATCTATAAGCCTTTGGCTTTCTGCCTGCTTGGCTTTGAGCTGAGCCATCTGTGCATCGGCATCGTTTTTGAGTACCATGAGACGGTCATTTTCTTCCTCAAGTTCCTTTTTGAGAGCCTCAACCTCTGCGGCGTATGCCTTTAACTCATTGAGTCTGTTGTTATCGTACTTGGCAATCTCCTTGACAAGAGATATTCTTGTCAAAAAGTCCGAAAAAGACTCGGCGTCTGCAAGTATCTCAAGGTATGATGCAGAGCCTTTTTGCAGAAGAAGTCTTGCTCTGTCGCAGTATGAGTTATACTGCTTGTCACATTCTGCCTGAGCTATTTTAAGCTCTTCGTCTTTTTTTGCAATTTTTGCTTCGGACTCGGAAACATCAGCATTTATTTTGTCCACCTTGGTCTGCATTGATACTACTTCAGCATCAATTATGTTGTACTGCTCCAGGGCAGAGCTTTTCTTTTGATTAGCTTGATTTATTTGATTTTTGAGTTCATTCTGCTTTTTTATGGAATTGTCAATTTTTTCCTGTGCTGTCTGGGCATTTGCACTGAGAGCTGGCAGTACAGACAGAAAGCTCACTGCCAAAAATGCCACAAGTGCAACAATTGCCATAATTCTCACAAACATCTTGTTTTTAAGCATAATATCCTCCTTGCTAAACTGGGTTTATACCTTGAGGTATTTTCGTATGGAAAAGGCACTTCCGAGTGAACCGATTACTATGCCGAGGGTAGCGTAAGAAAGGGCAAAAATCTGCCATATATCATTAAAGCTCAGAAGCTTTATGAAGCTGACTATGGAGCTTTCGCCGGTAACTGCACCAGACAGGGCACCATAAACCGAATGTGTTATACCAAAGGCAATTAAGGCGGATATTATACCTACAAGCATACCCTCAATAATAAACGGCCAACGGATATAGGAGTCGGTAGCACCTACATACTTCATGATGTTGATTTCTTTTCTGCGGTTGTGAAGTGTGAGCTTGACTGTGTTGGAAATTATGAATATGCTTATGAGCATAAACGCAATTATAATCCAGAATGATATCTTTTTGACTGCGTTTCGGATTGTGTTAATCATTGATACCACATCGTCTCCGCTGTCTACTCTGTCAACACCCTCTATTTCCTTAAGGATTTTTGTTATTTTCGTAGTGTTGGATATATCGTCTACAGTAACATTAAAGGCATCGGGCAGAAGGTCATCGGGCAGTCCCTCAAACGATGCAAGCTCGTCCTTTTCCATCTGTCCTTTGATTTTCTTAAACGCCGCTACGCCGTTTTCGTATGTTACTTCTTTTGCATATGAGATTTTTTTGATCTGGTCTTCTATGGAGCTAAGCTTGCCTCCGTCCTGTGCCTCTCGTGTTACATATACCTTTACCTGACAGGAATCGGCAATGTCATCGCTCATGCTGTTGACATTGAGCGTTACTACAAGAAAAACACCGAGCATTATAAGACATGAGGTAACAACTACTACGGATGCCACGGTCATGAGACCGTTTTTTATCATGCCGGAAAAGGCTTCCGCAACAGCTCTTCGTAATCTTCTAAACATTTGCGTAACCACCTTTTTCTTCGTCTCGGGTAATGGTTCCCTTTTCTACAACTATAACACGCTTTTGCATCTTGTTTACGATGTTTTCGGCGTGGGTTGCCATTACTACGGTTGTACCCCTGCGGTTGATATCCTCAAGAATATCCATAATCTCCTGTGCTGTTTCGGGGTCGAGGTTTCCTGTAGGCTCGTCCGCTATAAGAACAACAGGGTTATTTACGATTGCTCTGGCAATGGCAACTCTTTGCTGTTCACCGCCCGAGAGCTGCCTCGGATACATCTTTGCTTTGTGTGCAAGACCAACCATAGAAAGTACATTTGGTACATTTTTTCGGATTTCTTTGCCCGAAGCACCTATTATTTCCATGGCGTATGCTACATTTTCCTGAACGGTTTTGTTAGGCAGAAGTCTATAATCCTGGAATACAACGCCTATTGTACGGCGGAAGTAGGGGACTTCTTTCCTGCGGAGATCGCAAACATCAATCCCGTTGATAACGATGGAGCCTTCTGTTGCGTCCTCCTCTTTCATAATAAGTTTTATGATGGTTGACTTACCTGCGGCACTGCTGCCCACAAGAAAGACAAATTCTCCCTTGCCTATTGTAAAGGAAATATCATTTAGTGCAGGAAAACCGTTGTCGTATATCTTTGAAACATTTTCAAAACGAATCATTTTTTTCCTCCTGTTATCAAAAAAACAAACCCAAAGGGGATAGAAAAGATTAGTTTTCATCCCCCTTGAATATAGAGTTAAAGCTTCATTGTATTAGACCTTAAGTATTTGTTAACCATCATGGCAACCTTGAATATAATAGCCTGATCAAATACCCTGAGGTCCAGTCCAGTAATCTTCTGTATCTTGTCAAGTCTGTATACAAGTGTGTTTCTGTGTACATAGAGCTGTCTGGAGGTCTCGGAAACATTGAGGTTGTTCTCAAAGAACTTCTGTATTGTAAAGATTATTTCCTGATCCAGATCGTCTATAGAGCCTTTTTTGAACACTTCGGTAAGGAAAAGCTCGCATAGTGTGGTGGGAAGCTGATATATAAGTCTTCCTATTCCCAAATCCTCATAGCTAAGTATAAGTTTTTCGTCATCAAATACCTTGCCTACCTCAAGCGCTACTCTTGCTTCCTTGTAGGAACGGGCAATTTCCTTGACATTTCCTATAATAGTACCAATACCTATTACAGCCTTTGCCATAACCTCGGTATTGATATTGTCGCATATACCCTTGGCAATAGCCTGAAGCTCGGGAAGTGTGGATTCGCCGTCAAGCTCCTTTACAAGAGCTACATTGTTTTCGTCAATGCTTACGATAAAGTCGCTCTGCTTGTTGGGGAACATGCTCTCAATAAGCTCCAGAACAGAGAAGTCAGATATGTGATCTGTCTGTATAAGGAACACAACTCTCTTTGCATCAATCGGAATATGAAGTTCTGCCGCTTTTGCAAGGATATCTCCGGGAAGAATATTATCAAGAAGGAAGTTCTTGATAAAGTTAAGCTTGTCATGCTTGTCATCATAAAGAGATTTGACAGAAGAAAAGCTTACCTGGAGTATATCGGAGTAGTTGCGGGCAAGAGTATCGTCTCCCTTTACGAAGATAATGTAGTCTATCTTACCCATATTAACTATCGGCTTGTATGTAAAGCCGTTATAAGTAAAGGTGTCTGTGTTGTCTGCAGTAAAGCTCAGAACACATTCCAAATCATTGTTGCTTATACAAGAATCGTTGGAGGATACCACAAATCCGCTGTCTGTGATAATACCAAGGTCGCGGTTCATAACTTCTTTCATCTGGTGAGCCATTTGCTGAAAAAGTCTAACATTCATCTAATTCACCTCATAATATTTACTATATAGATAGTTATATAATAAACTTTTTTGAGGAATTTTGCAATAAAATACGAATGAAATATTTTTGAAATGTATATTTTGTACAAAAACAAGCAAAAAACGGTCTTAATTTTGGAACTATTGACAATGGAGATTTTGAGAATAAGAACAAATTGTTAATAATATAATGAAGAAAGGGGGTCAAGCTATGCAAAATATATTTGTAACCTCAGTAGGATATGTGTTGGGAATACTGATAGTGCTGGTTCTGGCAGGAATATGCCTAAAGCCGATAAAGTTCATACTAAAGCTTGGGATAAACAGCGTTTTGGGTCTGGGTGCAATATGGCTTATAAATTTCCTGGGGGCATCCTTTGGAATACATATAGGGCTTAATCCCGTAACGGCAGTTGCCGTAGGTGCTCTGGGTGTGCCCGGGGTGATACTTATACTGCTTTTGCAGATATTTTACTGAGTATATTGGTTATTGTTATATAAAACAACAAAACGGAGCTGTTTAGCTCCGTTTTGATATTGTATGTTTTTATCAGTCAGATGTGTAAGGGAGAAGAGCAATATGTCTTGCTCTCTTTATAGCAGTAGTAAGCTGTCTCTGATGTTTAGCACAGTTACCGCTGATTCTTCTGGGGAGAATCTTAGCTCTTTCGGATACATATCTTCTGAGCTTAGCTATATCCTTGTAGTCAATTTCTGCTACTTTATCTACACAAAAAGCACAAACCTTTTTCTTGGACTTTCTGCGGAAAGCTCTTTCTTCAGCCATGTTAAAAACCTCCTTTAATATTTAGCGTCATTAAATCAGAACGGCAGGTCATCATCTGCGGGCATGGGGATAAATCCGTCTTCTGCACCGAATGATGCGGTGTTGGAGTTTGATGCTGTCTGAGTGCTCTGGGCATTGGTATCACCCTGACCCTTGCTTTCTACAAAGCTTATTTCGTCTGCAACAACCTCAGTTACATAAACTCTCTGTCCGTCTTTGTCGTAGTTTCTGGTCTGTATGGAACCGCAAAGTCCGAGCATACGACCTTTTGTAAAGTACTTAGCGACAAATTCTGCCTGCTGTCTCCATGCGACACAGTTAATAAAATCTGCATCGTAGCCGCCCTCAGCATTCTTAAAGCGACGGTTTACAGCTATTGTAAAGCTGCACACACTCACACCGCTTCCTGTAGTTCTAAGCTCAGGGTCTTTTGTCAGTCTGCCAACCAGAATTGCTTTGTTCATAATAATTCACCGGCCTTTACTATTTTCTAACAACTATAGTTCTCAGGACACCGTCTGTGATGTTGTATACTCTTTCGAGCTCAGCAATGAATTCGGCCTGGCTTTCGAAATTAACCAAAACATAGTAACCCTCTGTTTTGTAATCGATAGGATATGCCAATCTTCTTTTGCCCCAAACATCTACGGATTCTACGGTAGCGTTTGCTTCGATGAGAGATTTGAACTTTTCTGTTGTTGCATTGATCTGGTCCTCTGTGAGAGACGCATCAATAACAAAGATGGTTTCGTACTTGTTCTTAACATTTTCCATTTCGTTTCACCTCCTTTTGGACTTAGGCCTCGGAAACTTTATCCGAAGCAAGGAAAAGTATACACAGTAAATCATGCATACTGGATTATTATATAACATAAAATGGTATTTGTCAATAAAAATTTTTCTTTACAAAAGGTTTTTTGTGTGTTATACTTGCGATTGACTGAATTGACTTTTGGCATTCGTGAGTATTTTAACGAGTGCAGTGGCGTAAAAACACGCACCCAAAACGGGTTTGGATACTGACGCAACTGCTTAAGGAGTTATGTTATGAAGTATATTGATTTTTGCGATGAGAGCCTTTCCAGGATTGTACTGGGAACGGACGGCTACTCGGGTAGAATCGACAGACAAACCGCATTTAAGATTATGGATTGCTATATAGAAAACGGCGGTAATGTAATAGACACCGCAAGGAGCTATTGTGACGGCAATGCCGAAAAGCTCATAGGCGAATATATTAAGGACAGAGGAATAAGAGACAGTATTTTTATATGTACAAAATGCTCCTTTCCGCACAAAGAGGATATGCATTTGTCAAGACTCACCCCTGCGGAAATCGAGGCGGATATTGACGAAAGCCTTATGGCTCTTGGCATAGACTGCATAGATATGCTGTGGCTTCACAGAGATGATGAGAAAAAAGGTGTCCGTCATATGATGGATGCATTAAACGAAATGGTGCAAAAGGGCAAGATAAGAAATTTCGGAGCATCCAACTGGACATTTGAGAGGATAGACAGTGCCAACAGATACGCATACGAAAGCGGAGGAGACGGCTTTGCGGCAAGTCAGATACATTACAATCTTGCCACATGCAAAAATCCGTGGGACGATACAATGGTTATTATGGATGGTGAGGAAAAGGCACTCTATGAGGCAAATGACTTTCCCGTGTTTGCATATTCCGCACAGGCAAAGGGCTTTTTCTCAAAGTACGACAGAGGCATAATGTCTCCCAAGGCGAAGGAAAGATACCTTTGCGAAGAAAGCATAAAGACATATGCATCTCTAAAGGCAAAGGCGGCAGAAAACGGAGATACACTTGCCTATACCGTTCTGGACTCACTTTGCAGAGAGAGCAGCTTCAATGTGTTCCCCGTAATAGCGGTGTCGGCAGCAGAGCAGTTAAAAGACAGTCTTAATATAAAAGGTTGAAATACGCATCGGTGAAAAGTTAAAGAATGTATATAATCAGAGATTTCAGGTTGATTAAAGCCTTGAAAATCTCTGATTTTTATGAATTTACCGTAATTCTTCAAGTATATGCATTATTTCTTCTCCTTACGCAAAGAGAGCGACTCAAGTTCCGGTATATCCGAAATCGAGTCGCCCTCTTCAATCATTATTTTTGCTGTCAGTAGTGCGTGCTTGACATAAATCATATTCAGTTGTTCTCGCACTGTCTTGGCATCAACTTTCTTTTCAACCATTTTGAATACTTCTACAAACACAGCGCTTTCAATTCCGTATTTGTCGCCGTACATAATTTCTTCCAATGTGTACTTAGCCATTTGTGTCATCCCCCCTTTGGCAACACAAACAGTACCACACAAAACAGCATAAGTCAACGAAGGAATTTTAAAGTATTTATAGTTTGATAATTTTTTTGTAGTTTTGATGTAATGAAATAAGCACCCCGCTGAGCAAGGTGCTTATAAGCTTATTTATTATTTTCAATAAATCTCTGGAGGATTGCAGCAATTTCTGCTCTTGTTGCATTATCTTTCGGATTGATTGTTGTAGCTGATTTGCCTTTCATAAGACCTGTACCAACTGCCCAATTCATAGCCGAAACTGCATATTCAGAAATCTCGCTGTTATCTGCAAAGTGGAGATTTTCTTCCAACGTTACAGCCTCCATGCCCTTGTACTGTGCATATCTGAACATAATTGCTGCGATCTGTTCACG
>JAZSFO010000096.1:0-11424 GCA_045532255.1 Clostridia bacterium
TTCTTTTCTTTCCTTTTCTGCTGCCCGTTCTTCGGGACTTAATTTGTACCTTGGCATAATTAAAACCTCCAAAATGATATTTTTATTATATATCATCTTGGAGGTCTTGTATAGACTTTACACAAAATTTGGGATAGTCTCGTAGCTAAAGACGGTCTTTTTGGTAATTTATGTAATCTTATTAATAATATTTACATTATTTTTTATTTTCACTTGCAAACAAATAACCCAACACTGATGTTATTGAATATTTTAGTAAATCAAAAAATTCAGAAGCTAAAGAATCCATCACTCCTATTTTTTGAAATATAACATCAGCTATTATAAGACATCCACAAGCCACAAGAAAATATCTTATTAATTTAAATGAAAATGATAATATTTTATCTTTTCTTTTTATGTCCGCCTCTGCCTCTATCACCGCAAGTGGTTTTACTTTAGACATCTTTGATGAATTAGAACTCTCATTTTCCGATACATCTGATAGAAACAGTGGAAAATCGTTAAAGTTCTCGTTCATCCATTATCTCCCTTGTATCTAAAAACTTATCTTTTCTATCACACGCTAAGGACCAAGCCGTTCCCTCTTGATGAGTAAGATTAGAGAGTGCCGAACCAGAAAATGCCTTATAATTTTTCCATACTTTTGTTATTGACTTCTTAAAATCTCCTTCTTCTTTTACAAAAAAAGTCTTACCTTGGCTGTCACGAGCATATTGATTTATGCTACTATCCCCAAATGACATGAATTCAGAATACAAACTTGGCACAACAGGACCATACTTCCATGTCTCAAACCTTTCATTAAACAGCTCAGTATTTGTTTCCTTCAAATAATCTTTATAAAGAAAATATACCAATTTTTGCAATTTCAAAGGGCTCAAAGCAATTTCTTCAGACAAAGCTCTCTTTATAAAATTATTTGCCACAATTACCGGTGTTACCATAATATAAGCCCTCCTTTCACTAGTAAAAAAAATCATTAACTATACACCTCCTCAAAACATATTATGTTTCAGGATGTATATGTTATGCGCCATATGAAGCTTACAAATTGTTACAATTGTAACAATGTCATCATATTGAATAATTCATTTTACTTTGTTTTAATTACATATTTCGCCTACTAAATTCATTCCTTTTTTACATTTTGATAATACCATAAATATTTTTTTATTGCAATATTTTTTCTGTTAAATTTTCTTTACATTTTTAATTTACATATTGATTTTCTAATTTGTATATTATAGTTTTGTAACATTATCCCATTTTATAAATACAAAAAAGGACCCGTAACCAACGGATCCTTTTTTGTCGATTATGTAATCGGAGGTCAAAATGAAACACACGCCCACGCATGCCCTATATATTTATTTTATTTCATATTATGAATAAAATCAAGATGTCAAATGAAATTATACTTTCTTGGTATTGGGTTTCGCCCTTCCCATTACCAAATTCCCAAGCGATTGCAAATTTTATCTTCCACTAAGCAAATACTTTTTAATAAATTCTTCCTTTGCTATTTTTCCTGCTTCTGTATAGCAATCCTTTATAGCCTCAACCTTTTCCTCATCGCTCATGATTTTATAATCAGGTGAATTGATAAGCTCTGTCACAAGTCCCAACGAGTTCTGTCCTCTGCTTTTGGCATAGAATGTGTACTGCTCTCCTGTGAGATTAATTTTACCAGCAGTTATATTTTTGTGGTTTTTCACATCTGTTGCACTTATTGTCACCGACTTTTGAGCTACAATTGGGAAAACTGAATTATCACCAACTCTCTCATACAAAGCATTTAACTCTTTGGATACCTTTGAATTATCAATTCTCCTTGCATATCCGGGAGAAACAAAGTTTGACACACCTCTCAAAGCCACATTCTCACCATAGGTCATTTCTCTGCCCCATGCATCCAGCCTTGGTTCGAGCATGTAGCTTGCCACTGGTATCTTTGCCGCAATCTGCTGAGAAAGTGTCTGAATTGTCTGTGGTATATGAGAATTTTTATTGACATATGTGGTTCGCCTTGTTTTGTCAGCAGTTCTTGCAATCTGTCCGGATAAAGTAGGTATTGCCTGCATTATGTAGCTTGTAGCCGCATCAATAAACACAGCAGAAATAGCATTGTCTCCATAATATGTAGCAGCTTCCAGAACACTTGAAATACCTTGTAAACAACTTAACTCCATAAGAGGCTCCAAAATTTTGCTTATTGAACCCGTAAAGTCAGCAAAGCTTATTCCGTCATCTTTTACACTGTTCCAAAGCTCGACACCGACAAATATCGGCATAACAGTAGGAGCTGCCCAGTCTATTGTATATGTTCCATATTCACCGAGCTTCAAAGCATACCCCTGGAACCCGATGGTTTCATCAAACTTCCTTTTTTTCTTATCTTCATCTCCTATGCCAATAATCCATCCGAGCCGTGCAAACAAAACACCTATTAGTACAAGAGCTGCTCCGGTGAAACCCTTAGCTCTGCTATCCAACATCTCATCAGCTGTCATTTTTCCGCTTTTCACCTTTTTTGCATCAAGCATAAATCCTTTGATAAGATAAGCTGGAGAATATTCTATGCCTCGTTTTGCAATATTAAGAGGCGTATTTTTGAAAGGTAATACCCCCTCGAAAGTAGCATACCAGAAAAATTTCGCTCCTTCACCCTTCTTTGTTGCCCTTCTTTTGAACTCGTTCAACACCTTGGCAATCTCGTTGGCGTCTCTGAATGTTGCCTCCTGTGCCTGCTTTATGGCATATTTCCTCATATTATCAAGTGCGGTTATGGCCTCCCGTGTCCCGCTGTTCAGAAACTCAGGGGTGATGTTCCTTGCTGTCATTACCTGCGCCAAAGCATCTACATATGCTGCTCGCAAAAACAAGCCATCCTCCCACTCCATTGCATAATTATTAAATCTGCGAACAGCCTCAAGAAAACGATTTTTAAATATCTGCCTTCTTTCGTTTATTTCACCGTACTTAATATCATACTTTCCATCGTAGCCTTTTATAAGGTTGCCTACTTTGTCAAAATCTTTTTTTGCAAATTCAAGTGCATTTTTATCCCTGATAATAGACTTTGTTCTCTGGCTTTCTTCCATTTTACCAAGAGCAATAGCTTGCCCTTCCAATATAGCCCCAATAAAGTTTTTGAGTTTTCTTGCAGGAACCATAATTGCATTACCAACAACATTTCGAAAATGCGTCCTTGGATTACAAAGCATTGAAAGATATCTCCAGGCAGTCCACTTATCAAAATTAGTAGCAGGTATTTGTTTAGCTATATCCTCATGGATTTCGTCAAGCAATTGCTGTCTTGATGCTTCATCGGTTTCGGTCAAGTATCGTCTTGCAAGGTCCTTATTGAGTTCAATTTCTAAATCTTTACCTTTTTCTCCAAGTTGTTCTTTCATCTCTCTGTTAAGAGACTGAACAGATTTTTCAAGACAATACAGCTTGCCGTCAGGTGACATTTTCTTAATCATGCTAAATGCCTGTGTTGCCTGTCCTGCTATTGTTGCCATATGAGCAAGGTCTCCGGCAATCTTCATGGATAGCTCTACATCTGCTGCCGTTAAGCATTGATTAAGGAGTACTTCACCGAGGACAATATCATTTTTCCCCGGAATGTTTTCCGCAGATGCTAATGCATTCCAGTACTGAATTGCACCGTCAAAGCCAAGCTCATTTATCTTGTCAAACGCATATTTTCTTGCATCCTTATCTGTAATAGGAATATGACTAACCTTGTGATTAAGGACCTCCCCCCTGAATTCATCGACAGTGTTATCAGGCATGATTTCTGCTTCAAGCAAGGTTCTTGCAGACTTACTTACATACCGCGTCTTATCGCTCTTTTTAGGAACCTTAATATCTCTCGCAGGATTAGAACCCGGCTCTATAGAACCGTACTTATCTACCGCTTTATCCCATTGTTTGTTAAGTTCGTCCTTGTCAGTTGTTTTATCATTTTTCTCTTTTGTTGCTACAGAAAGCTTTACATCTTCTCCACTTCTGCTATCAGTCTCTCCGCCGTTTCCACTTTCTTTGCCATGGTTTGACATTCTTTCATTGGCTTCATTAGGATTATAATCTGCTCGCTTGACAGTTCCTTCTCCGAGCACAATTTCAGCAATCTCTTTAGTATCTTCAAACCTTCGTCCGTAAGTTTCTCCTTCATAGAAACACTCCCTTGCATAATCAATTAAATTTTCGTCATCCGTTTCAAATGTAATTACTGTTTTAATTTTCGGATAGTCATAATCAGCATCCGAATATATCAGTTTGTTCTCAACAGGGAAAATGTAATCCCCTTCAGCACTTTTCTTAAATGTACGATACTTATTATTCCTAAGCTCCGACACCTTTGAATAAAAAGCCGCAACTTCATTTTTGTTAAGTACACCCTGCTCCATTGTCCACATTACACCCGGCTGTTTTGACACACTAAACCTTATATCCTCATTCTGTGCGGATAATTTTTCTGTTTCCTGCATAGAATTATTCTTGACAGATGTATCGTTTTGTGGTACACTGTCCTTAATTAAAGGAGATTGGCTTCGGTCGCTTTTGGCGTGAAGAGCAGGAATGTTATTGCTCGCTGTTGCATCTCCTTCATTAGAAGTTCTTTGGTTATAATTGCCACCGATTAGTGGTGTCGGTTCACTGGCTTTAGAACTTCTATTTTTTATTTTCACAAGATTGCCTTTGGATATCTGTCGCTGTATATAATCTTCAAAATTATCTCTTCCAAACACTGTAGCAACTTTGTTGGCAACCATATATACTTCGTTATATATACTGCCTTTATTTATAAATATTGGAACATTTATAGTATTGCCATTAGTATCCTTGTATTGAGAAATTAAAAGAAAGTAATTCTCTCTTCTATCGCTGTTTTCGGCATTTTTTGTTCCTCTATACGCACGTGTAACACCATCTAAACCATCTATTACTTTTAGAAATAATGTTTTTCCAAGGCCATGAAAATGCTTGTCAGATGTGATCGATAATCCTAGTTTTTTTGCTTCTTCCTCAGTAAGAATGTTTTCACGTGCATGAGAAGCTTTTATCACCATTGGAAGATTATCTACACCTTTTTGCGAGATAAGAATAGAAGGACTACTATCTGTTAATTTAATTTCTTTATCATAGAACTTATCGGTAATTGCTTTTTCAATCTCTACAGATGCACTTTGACTTAATGCATAACTTACATTTTCACCAGACTCTATCTTCTCCGCATTCTGCGACACCTCATAATTATCTATTGCCTCAAAATCATTATTCCAGAATGAAGTAACAAGTTCATCAAATACAAGTGTATACTCATTCATACCTGCAAGGGTATCACATACAAATTCCTCAAAGATTTTATTTGTATCACCTTCGTATAAGTCGCTATATTCGGCATACCTATCCTTGCTCAAGATGTTTTCAAGCTCTGCCTTTGAAAAAGAGTTTGTAAGAATACTTCCGATTTTCTTGCCTATAGCAAGCTTGTATATAACATGACCTATTTCATGCTTGGCAATAATTTCGGGTGTGTTTTCATTGCTGTCATACTGTATGTATGCTACATTATCACCTGTAACCGCTCCGGAGAAGGAAACACCCTTCTTAGTGTTAACACCCTCGCCAACCATAAAACGAGCATTTAATCCGTATTTACCAAGGAAATCTGCAACCACACGCATATCATCCGTATATGAATCTTCTTTTATAACCTCACATACGATATCCTTTGTTATATTTACTTGTTCTGTTCTTCCTTCACTCCTGAGCTTTTCGGCAGTTTGCCTTCTGCTTCCCACTTCTTTTGAAGCTCCTTGAACTTCTCCAGTTTGCTCTCCGGAACTGCCATCATCCCGTGAGGAGTGCTCATGTAATAAACCATTTCGCTCATTGGAAATTCCTCCTATATTCTCTATAGCCTCAATTATTGCTTTACCGCCATCTGCAAAGTACTTTGACACTTCGCCTATGTTTCCTGTTGCTCTGTAATTATCAATGATTTTCCGTGCAAATACATCCCAATCCTGTGTACCTGTTTCATTCTGCATATACACAGAGATTGACTGCAATGCACCATCCTTGATAGTATTGCCAATCGCATTTACAACGGGGCTGACATCTACTGCATTTTCTGTTATTTTTATTGTACCTTGCTTTGCAGTGTTTGTCAATTCGTCGTTTGAATTATTTTCTGTATGAACATATATTTGACTGTGCATAGTGCCCGCAGTTGTTTTTAAGTCATTTATCATTGACTTAAATTTATCTGCTGCAAACTTAACCGTCTGAGAAGCGCCCTCGCTTACACCCTGCTTGTATGTATCAAATATAACCTTACCTATATCATCACCATGTTCGGAAAGTGCGGTATATATTGTACTGTCCTTTGCTATGGACTGTGCAAACGCATCAGCATAATCCATAATAATTTCATCGGTTATAATAACTCCGCCCTTGTTAGATACAGCTTTGAGGTTAGCATTGAATATCTTTTCAAAGCTAAGTTCTCTTCCCGTTGTTTCATAAAATATATTTGTAATTTCATTTGTTCTGTACTTAACAAGCCCAACAATGCTGTCGTATGAAATTTTAGTGTCAACGCCTGTCAAATCACCCAGCACAACTGTCTCAAGCATCTCATTTTTCGCTTTTTCGGAGAGCTTGACCTTATTATCGGCAATCTGTGTAAGCCTGCGTGCATTCTTGATGGTATCAGCAGAGGTAAATGCATATTTGTCCTCAGAGAGAATATCCATGGCAAGCTCGCCTATCTTGTAGTGATACTGACTTTTCTTGGTATCTCCCTGCTCCATGTCGGCAACGATTTCTGCCTTTTTGCGGATTTCTGCATCTTGACTTGACAGACCCTTGGATAGTACTGCAGATAGCGTTACATCCCTATATTTTCCTGTGGCTATTCTTCTGCCTGCAATGTTAGTCTTTACTCTGTTAGGTGCTTGATATGCCGCACTCATTCCCATACCCGAGAAACCGCCTGAGAGGATGGCACGGGTATCATCAAGAAGGCTGTCACCAATGGCTTTAAGTATAGCATCCTTATTGGATTTTCCTTCGCTTATATAACCTTCTATCGCCATGGATATATCACTATCCTCGCCTGCAATGAGATAATCGGTGAGCTTGTTTGCCCAGTTGGAAGCTCCTTCCTCCAAACCTTCCGACACAAAGCCCACGAGCATACCTTTAACGAGACTCTTTGGTGTTTTTAAGATGTTATCAAGTGGTATTTTTTCTGTAAGATATTCCGTAATCCCTGTTGAAATACCAATTGTAAGAGCTTGTTCATCTGTATATCCCTTGAGTTTGGCATTGGATATTGAATCCGCAGCTGCTCCCGAACTCATAAGCCCCGATGTAATTTTGGATGTGAGGTCTGCCGTCTTTGCTGCAGAAAGTCCAAATCCACCTGCAATAGCCTTTGCGGTAAGAAGATTTGCAACATTATCTCCCATACTCATAAGAGTATCATATGTAAACTTACCTACATTACCTGTTACGGCAGTTTCCTTTCCTCCGAACCATTTGGAAGCGTATTTATCTCCTACTGTTTGTCTTATAGTGTTGGTGTTGTTACCTACACTGTGAAGTTTTGAATACGGCTCTATTCCCTTGCCTGCCACCGTATCAATGGCATCGTCAACTACTGCCATTGCTCCTATAACACTTCTTACAGGAGCAGTAACAACAGTTCCTACGCTTGTTGCTATTGGATATTTTTTAGCCAAATCCTTGTAAAGATTGTTATCTGCAAAATACCTGAGAACATTAAAATCGTTTTCCACTTCATCGGTTACTTTCTTTGCAGGCTGCCATCCTACATCAATGTTATACCGATATCCATGCTTCGTTGCCCACTTGGAAAGTTCCTCCTGATTGAAGCTTACAGGGTCAATATCATATTTATCAATTACCTTTGCCTGTCTCATGGCAGATGCATATGACTCTGGATTTTGCGGGTCTACCCCAAGTGTCTTAAGTGTGTCAACAGACTCATAATACTTATCATAAAGCTTCTTTTCTTCAATAGTTTTAGGCTCATATGTCTTTATATCAAAAACATCTTCCTGCTTTTGTACCAAATCAAGCCCTGTTTTAAGCCCCTGACTACTATCGGGAATTGCCGGTTTCAAGCCGTTTGATACCTTCGTAGGTACAGACAAAACAATCTTGTCCTTGTTCTTGCTGACATAATCCCATGCATCAGTTAGTGTTTGGGTCAGGAAATTTTTAGAAGATTTCTTTGAATTGTCTCTTAACTCAAGATATTTTTCAACAGCTTTTTTTTCTGTTTCATCAACACCCGCATAGCCTTTGGGATTCGTCCCTGCATCCATCTTCTTAACATAATTTAATCCCGCAGCGGTTAAACCCTCAATGGTTTCACCGCCGTAGGTTATTGTATATCGTTGGTCCTTGGAGCCTGTGTCTTTGGATGTCAATGGTTTAAGCTTTTTTTGTTCTTCTGCACTAAGAGTAAAGGTTTTTCTGTTTGATGTTCCATTGCCTAAAGGTTTTAATTTCTCCTGTTCCTCTGCGCTGAGGGTAAAAGTTTTTGCCATATTCTGCCACCTCTCTTATTTTGTTGATGCTACACCGGGCTGTCCTTTACGGTTTTGACTTATCTCCCGTTCCTTAAGATATTTTTTTGCAGTTCTAAAGCCGAGAAGCTCACATATAGCCTCCGCATCCGAAAGTGTGAGGCCATATGAATCGCTCTTGTCATTGATTGCCTCAAGAAGCTTATCTTCACTGATTACAGTTTGTCCGTTATAGTCAAAACCATATCCTCCATCACCAAGAAGCACTTCGTTGATAAACCTTGCAGAAAGGTTGTTTATTCCTTCATATCCCTCAATTGTATGTGCTCTTTCCTCCGCATCTGTTGAGTTCGCATCAATGGTTCCGGATATCGGAGACACCTCGGCATATGTCGTCTCATCTTTATTTTCTCCCGCCTTTATTTTTGCTATATCAAGCTCATTCTGCATCTTTTCCCTTTCCAGCGACTGTTCATATAATGATGCCAGCGAGTTAGCATTTATCTCTCCGGCCGCAAGGTCATAAGCCGCAGTTGGCATTGATGTAGGCATTTCCAAAGTCGGAGCATACTGTCCCCACTTACCCATATCATTATATACCTTGTAGGCTCTCGCAGTAAGGAGCATATCTCTTGTCTCTTGAAGTTTAGATTTTTCCTCGGATGTAGTTGCTGTTTTGAGCTTTTCGTCTACTTCATTTATGTATGCCTGAACATTAACATTATCAAGGTTCGGAAGGAGCTTGCCTTCATCATCAAAGAGAATACCTCTGTACTGAACCTGTGGGGACTGCACGCCTGTGATATTGCTGTACGCATCTTCCCTTGCAACCTGATTGTTCTTTTTCTCTTCGGTCATATTATGAGTGTTCAGCCTCTGCGTCTCGCCGTTGTCAAATGCCATCTGTGCCATAGCCATATCATTGGAAATATTGGCATTCTGCTGATTTGTAAGGGACTCTCTGTGGACACCCATATTTTGAAGTGCCTTATTGATATTATCTATTCTGCCCTGGTACGCATCGAGACCAAGCTGATATGCCATCTGTGTTCCCTGTGCAACCTGAGCATTACGCTGTCTTACGGCATTTGCGGCTGCGAAGGTATCTACATTTCCGCTGTTTCCACTCGCTCCTGAAGCAACAGCACCATAGGCATACTTGTTACCTGATACGATATAATTTGGTAATATATATTTAAGTGCAGCCTTGAGCTCCTCGCTCTCGGTAAATGGAATTTTGCTCTGCTCCACCAAAGCTTTATATTCATCTGTCATATAGTTATTGTGTTCTCCAAGTTCATTCCATTGCTGATCGTTTTTGTTTGCAGCACTATCCATTCTGTCTGTATATATTGCATTACCCTGTACACCGTTATAGTCATTTGCCTTGCTATCCTTTATGTAACTATCCCACACGCCCTTGAGATAGTCCTTTTCCCAGTATGATGTACCATCTACGGCTGCATCTGGCTTGCCAATATCCGTTCCCGCGAAGGAAACACGCCCTGTGTTACTGTCATACTTAATAAGCTTATTTACCTCGTCCGATGACATGTTATTAGCCTTTGCCATAGTTTCAAAATATGGTCTTATGGCGGTCTTCCCTGCAGTAGCGTAATCGTCATGAATTAATTTTGCTCCGGCATAATCAACCTTACTGAGCTTGTCTGCAACTTCACCATATCCATTATTTCTTAACTGACTATAATAGTACTGTGCATTTTGTGCGGCAGCATTAGCACCGGCTGTATTGCCTGCCTTGGTCGCATCCTCCCATTGCTTTTTCAAATCATAAATACTCTTGATTGAACTATACGGATTGTATTTTGTTGCCATTGTTCCTCTCTCCTTTTCAATATTTTGATAAATCTATAAATCCCAATACCTCACTGCCCATTCTTCCGCCTGAGGTATTTACGCCGTCAAGTATGCCTTGTCTCGTTGCAGTCTTGACTACACCGTCTGTCCCATTTTTATAATATCCGCTTCCGCCCTCTGTGTAGTAGACTGTGTCACCAACAACATCTTCTATGTAAATAACATGACCGTAGCTCTGCCCTGAATCGCTTGTCCCCTTGTTATACGAGACTATCATGTTCGGTTTTATATTTTCCTTGCTTGCAGGTAGCTTTGCTTCCGCTCTTGCATTGACATACATCTGATTGGCATTACCTATTGCCCCCGTATCTACTCCAAGCTTTTCTTTGGCTCTGCCTCTTACATACCACACACACTGTCCCTTTGCAGCATCGTTATTGTATGCTGATGTATTGGCTATTCTGCTTCCGGGTGTGTATTTGGAATTCACAGTATCTGTAGGCTGATTTACTGATACAAGCTCCCTGAGTTTCTGCTGTGTCGCTATGTCACTACTTCCCGGACTAACAGAGGTGTATTTTCTGTATCTGTTTAGCAGTGCACCTGCCTTGTCTTCGACAGATGAATTCGTCAATCCGAGTTTCTGTACAGGATTTATACCACTCCTCAATGAAATATCGGGAATTATCCCTTTGAATTTACTATTATTCATAACATCCTCCAATCTAATAAAAGACGGCTATTTTAATCAATTATCTCATTTTGCACAGTCTGTTATCGGACAATTTTATTTAAATAAGAAATACGCCTGCACATTCGCAAGCGTTTGGAAATTTGTATTGACTTTTTTCTGCATGAAGATTATAATATACCGTGCAAGACCTCTTAACGGTGTTTTCACCGGCGGTTGTGACCTACCTTTACATATACAGGCAGTATTGCTGAGTCTATGAAAGGAGGGATGCTTATGAAAAGTAAGCATATTGCTAATGGCAAAAAAATTGCTTTTTGCAGTTTTAGAAATTATCAT
>JAZSFO010000033.1:0-3153 GCA_045532255.1 Clostridia bacterium
CTAAAACATCTATCAAGCCCAAGAATAAGACATGAGCCTATGACCATATTATATCAAACGATTTCTTTTGTGTCAAATGGCTTTGTTTAACAAGGAGATATAAACAATGGCAACTGTACAGAAAAGGAATAACAGCTATAAAATTACAGCTTCCTGCGGTTATGATATTAACGGCAAGCAAATACGAAAATCAATCACTTGGGTACCTGAGCAGAATATGACACAAAAGCAAATATCAAAAGAACTTGAAAGACAAAAGGTGATGCTTGAGGAAAAATGCAAGACAGGGTCAATGCTTGATGAAAATATTAAATTTCTGTCTTTTATAGATGTTTGGGAAAAAGATTATGCTTCTGTACATCTTGCCCCAAAAACACATGAAAGGTATCAAAGTTTGCTTAAAAGAATAATACCACATTTGGGACATATGAGAATCGGAAAAATACAACCTCAGCATATTTTGTCTTTATACAATAAGCTCTCAAATGATGTCTATACGGTCCGCAAATGTACTGCAACAGATGAATTTATAACCCATCTTAAAAATTTTACTGTTTCGGAACTTGCGAGAATTACAAATATTGCTCCATCAACAATTCGAGATATTAAGAATAAAAAAGTGACATCAGAAGCCCTGTTAAACAAAGCATCTATTGCACTTATGTATGATGCAGATTCTTGCAGTTATACAGAGATAGAAAAGAGACTTGCAGAAAGGACAGTATTACATCATCACAGATTATTGTCTAGTATTTTTAGTATGGCTGTACAATGGCAAGTGATAAAGGAAAACCCATGTACAAGGGTGAAAGCTCCAAAGGTTTCTCAAAAAGAAATAAATTATTTGGATGATAAGCAGGTCAAATATTTAATAGAGCTACTGGATGAAGCTCCGATACAGTACAAAACAATGATTATAACCTTGATATATACAGGAATGAGATTAGGAGAGCTTTGCGGTTTGGAGTGGAAAGATGTTGATTTTGATAACGAGATAATTACTATCAAGCGAACATCACAATACACCAAAGAAAAGGGAATATTTACAAAAGAACCTAAGACACAAACATCTATCAGGACAAATAAATATCCATCGGTACTCTTTAGACTTCTTAAATCATACAGAGCATATCAAAATGAGGAACGCTTGAGGCTTGGCGATAAATGGCAGGATACCGACAGATTATTTACAAAATGGGATGGCTCACCGATATATCCGAACACACTCAATAAATGGCTAACAAGGTTTATAAAAGACAAAGATTTGCCCCGAATAACTGTACATTCATTAAGGCATACAAATGCAACTCTCTTGATAAGTGGCGGTGTTGACATAAGAACAGTATCGAAAAGACTTGGACACTCGCAAACATCAACAACACTTAATATTTATACTCATGCCATTGCTTCTGCAGATGAAAAGGCTTCGGAAACTTTGCAGGATATTCTTAATCCGACTTCAAAGAAAGCACAATAACAAAAAATAGATGCTCTATACGGGCATCTTTTTTTATAAATAGCTTATGTGCTTTATACATTTTTTCATAAAGAAATACGAAGTATACTCATCATTTTACACGCAATAAACACCAAATAAACACCAAGGCATAAAATTTCACACAAAGCCGACAAAAAGAAAAAACCCCGAAAGTCGCTAGACTACAGGGTTTCTTCATGGCAGGGGTAGTAAGACTTGAACTCACGGCACGCGGTTTTGGAGACCGCTGCTCTACCAACTGAGCTATACCCCTATATGAATTTTGCAACATTGATATTATATCGCAAAATCCTCCTTGTGTCAATCTTTTTTTTCAAAAAAATTTTATTTGTACAGTTCCTCCTTAAGGGGGGTATCGTCTGCCAAAAGCTCTTCGTAGTTATTTCTTTTGTATATCAGCTCGACAACCTCTTTTATGCTCCTTGCCTTGCACATTTGTGTGGGGGCATTTCCGACAAAGCCATCCGTAATACAGCCGTGGTGTCTGAATGCGGGTTCAAATTTTCCGAAATTTACAGACACATCAAGAATTCTCTCATCAAAGCTTTTTATATATTTCTTTTCCTCTCTACCATCTTTATGGATAATGGTTCTTTCTGTACCCTCTTTTGTAAGGCGGTTTGGAACATCTATCATCTCTTCTATACAATGTATAAAGGTGTTTTTGGTCTGCCCTACCCCTACAAGAAGAATATATCCGTCCATATCATACAGCTTTCCGTAGCATCCTTTAGGATGAGCAGGTGTGTCGGTATTATCATCGCATTTTGCAAACTCCCGAGCAATATTTCTGTCACCAAACACCGCCATGGAATGTGATGGGTGGTATGTTCTTACTGCATCAGGATGTCCTGCGGCAATGCTCGGAAGCACGCCGATACAGCTTAGAGCCTTTCGTCTGTCACACACAAGGCTATCCCATGTATGTGTGGGAATGCAAAGAAGACCGCCATCTCTTGTGAAATATTTTATCAGTGCATCAAGAAGTGCCTCTGCACCTCCCTCAACCTCTCCTATTGCCTTAAGTGAAGTATGCATGGTTACAACGCTTCCTCGGGGAATATTAAATTTATCAATCTGCTTTATGATATCTTCTGTCTTATGCATGGTGATTTCTCCTTTGCATCAATTGTTTACATAGGCTATCAAACCTTCAATCTGTGAACGCTCGCTGAAATCTCCGTCAGCATCGCAAAGCTCAACTAAAAGCCTTTCCATCTCAAACGGGTCTTTCTTGGAACTCATAATCTTTTTTAATATTTTAAGGGCAGTTCTAAGGTTACATCTCTTGCATCTTCTATCCTGCAGTTTAAGTCCTCGCCTATCCAATGGGCGTACCATTTGGTTGAACCGTATCTTGTTCTGTATACAACTATTGATTTTATATGACTATCTCCTTTTACATAATTATATACTACTGCAACAAGAGGGTTATGTCAAGGCGGGGATATAAATATTATTTCATCGCACAACCCAAAACCATCAATGCTGAAATTATATCATACCGACAGAAATTAGTCAATTTTATTAGGCTCTATAATAAACGTGGTTATACTTGATTTTTTCTTCGATAAATAGTACAATTAAATAGTTCTATACATAATGATACGAGGTTTGACATGGAAAGCACTTGGATAATATTTGTATTTATATAT
>JAZSFO010000027.1:0-19184 GCA_045532255.1 Clostridia bacterium
TTAACTCTTCTCTTTAACCTCCGCTTGCGGAGTTGATATCCTTTTGACCGATATCTCTGTCTTCATCCAAAATTACTCGGAAATAATCCTCAAATGAATTATTCAAAGCCTGCACTGTTCATTTTTCAAGGTTCTGGTCCGCTTTTTTCGGCGGAATTTCATTATACCACGCTGCCTTTACCTTTGTCAAGACTTTTTTTAAACTTTTTTATCCAAAGCCTCGCAAAAGCGACAGCCTACTTAGAATACCACATTTCCTACCCCTTGTCAATACCCTTTTTTAACTTTTTTTATTATTTTTTTATTTTCTACTATATTCCCCACCGTTTGCTCAAGTTCTGCCACAATTCCAAAGCACGAAATGCAGGCTTTATTATAATACTTTCTTCCGAAATCAACTCATAGCTTGCATCACTCATTGTATCTTTAAGCTTTTCCTTATTTTTTGCAGACATTTCGCCTTTTGCTTTATCGGTAAAACAAAGCGGCGGATACATAACACACCACCAGTTTTCCCCGTTTCCATTTCCTAATATAATGCGGACCGCATCGTAATCTCCTGCGGGAAGCGTTATATTTTCGTAGAACTTGGTAGGAAAATAAAATCTGCCTGTTTCAACTCTACATATATAATTGCATCCGTTTTTTAAAAGTACATCATTTGCAACCTCTTCAATCTGAGCTTTATTTTCGCTTACATATTCTATTGTAATTTCCTCGTCAGCCTCCTGTGCTTTTTTTATAATTGCATCTCTTACTTTGAGTTTTACACTCTGGTCATTTTGTGAATTACTGTTTGCAATTATGTGAAGCCTTACAATGTCTGTTGAAATATCCTCTGATATTGCCTCGCATACTCCCATAAAAAACACTGCCAATAAAAATATAGCGAAAACTATTTTGCCTACAATTTTTCTTTTCATATTGATTTTTTCTCCTGTTATGTGATATATTACACATTATAGACAAAATTAACCAATATTAACCTAAAAAATTTTTATAAAAAGCATATTGTATTTTTATGCAAAAAGATGTATAATAATACATAAACAATATTAAGGAGTGATTTTAAAATGATTAGAGCAGGTGTTTTAGGAGCTACGGGCTATGCTGGTGCAGAGCTTGTAAGACTCTTATCATCACATAAAGATGTAACAATTACGATGCTTGCATCAAAATCGTATGCAGGACAGAAAATGTCAGAGGTTTATCCTTATTTAAAAGGTGTTTGCGATATCGTTTTGGAAGAGGCAGATGCTGATATTGCTTCTGAAAAGTGCGATGTTGTATTTACAGCCCTTCCCCACGGTGTATCACACGAGGTTATTTCGGCTTTATATAACAAAGGTCTTAAAGTGATTGACTTGTCCGGTGATTTCAGATACAACGATATTAAAGTTTATGAAGAGTGGTACGGTGTTAAGCATTCTTGTCCTGAGCTTTTGGAAAAATCGGTTTATGGTCTTTGCGAGCTTCACAGGGATGAGATTAAAAATGCTCAGCTTATCGGAAACCCCGGTTGCTATACAACCTGTTCAATTTTAGGGCTTGCTCCACTTTTGAAAAACGGCGTTATTGAAACTAAAAATATTATAATAGATGCAAAATCAGGTGTATCGGGTGCAGGCAGAGGCTTAAATCTTGCATACCATTTCTGCGAATGCACCGAGACTATGAAGGCTTATAAAATTGCAACTCACAGACACACCTCTGAAATTGAGCAGGAGCTGTCGCTTATCGCAGGAGAAGATATAAAGCTTTCCTTTACCCCGCACTTAGTTCCTATGAAGCGTGGTATTTATGCAACAGAGTATGCGAACCTTAAAAAGCCATATAAAAAGGAAGAGCTTATAAAAATGTATAAAGAATACTACAAAAACGAAAAGTTTGTTCGTATTTATGAAGGGGCACTTCCTGAAAACAGTCATGTTTCAGGCTCTAATTTCGTTGATATCGGATTAGAAGTCGATGAGCGTTTAAACCGAGTTGTTGTAATTTCAAATATTGACAATTTAATTAAAGGTGCGGCAGGTCAGGCAGTTCAGAATATGAACATAATGTTTTCTCTTCCAGAAGACGAGGGCTTACAAGGCGCCGGATTTTACATTTAGAAAGGAAAGTTAAGATGGACACAATGGAAAAAAGGATTGCTCACGCAAGTATATTAACTGAGGCACTTCCCTACATACAAAAGCTTCACAATAAAACTATTGTTATAAAGTACGGCGGAAACGCTATGATTAACGAGGACTTAAAAAAGACGGTTATGGAAGACATTACCCTTTTAAAATATGTTGGAATGAATCCCGTAATTGTCCACGGAGGCGGTCCTGATATTTCAGAAGCCTTAAAGACATATAATGTTGAAAGCAAATTTATAAGCGGTCTTCGTGTTACCGATGAACAAACTATGCGCGTTGCCCAAATGGTTTTGGTGGGGAAAACAAACAAAGAGGTTGTTTCAAATGTTAACCTAAACGGCGGTAAAGCCGTGGGTTTATGCGGAATTGACGGAAAAATTATTGAGTGTGTTCCGCTAACCGAAGATGGCGACGGAAACAAAATTGATGTAGGCTTCGTTGGTAAAATCACAAAAGTTAACGCAAAGATTATAAAGTCTTTATCAGAAGATGAATATATCCCCGTTATTGCCCCAATCGGCACAGATAAAAACGGTCAGAGCTACAACATAAATGCTGACACTGTAGCAAGTGCGGTTGCAACGGCATTAGGTGCAGAAAAGCTGATGTTTTTAACGGATGTTGAGGGTGTAAAAGATAAAGATGACAACATTATTTATGAAATAACTACCGAAAACGCCGAAAACTTAATCCACGATGGCACAATTTCAGGCGGTATGATTCCAAAGGTGCGTGCGTGTGTTAAAGCTGTACACGAGGGCGTTAATCGTGTGCATATTATTGATGGCAGGGTGCTTCACTCAATAATTCTTGAAATATTTACCGACACAGGTATCGGAACAATGTTTAAAAAATAAAAAGGTTGTGGCATAAGCCACAACCTTTTTATTTTTTATATCACATAAAGTAAAATCGTAAGGAAATGAAGAACGCTTCCTAAAACTACGAACAGGTGGAAAATCGAATGAGAGTATCTATGTTTCTTTGCCGTTGCATAAATAATTGCACCTATTGTATAGGCTATTCCACCGCCTAACAGAAGCAATATTCCGGTAATAGCTATCGCCTGATAAGTTGCCTTTGCGGCAAAAACAATGCACCAGCCCATAGCAAGATAACAAATCATTGAGAAGACCTTGTATTTTTTTATGTCTATTGCATTTAATACAATCCCGAGTACTGCAAACCCCCAGATAACACCAAAAATTGTCCAACCGAGCCACAAGGAATATTCTCTTAGAGAACACAAGGCAATCGGCGTATATGTACCCGCGATAAGCAAAAATATCGAGCAATGGTCAATAACCTGAAAAACTTTTTTCGCCAGAAGATGCGGCTTTAGGCCGTGGTAGATGCTCGACATAGTATACAAAATAATCATGGTCGCACCGTAAATCGCACTACCCACAACACCATATACATTTTTGTGAAGTGCCGCAAAAACAACACAAAGCACTAAGGCTACAACACCTATTCCGCCTCCTACAATGTGAGATGTCATATTAAAAATCTCTTCGCCTTTTGTATAAAAAGGCAAAATTCTGTCTGAAAGCTTTGTCCTAGTCATTTTGTTTCCCTTTCCGCTCTGAATTTTGTATGTTAATTATATAGGTGGCAGGCTTTTATGTCAAGAAAAACTTAAAAATGTTAAAAATAAGTTTTTAATTTAAGAGGATTTTCTTATTGACAAAAATAATCGTATTATAGTATAATACATCTTGTGCATAGGCTGAAGTGGCACAGTTGGTAGCGCAGCTGATTCGTAATCAGCAGGTCGTGGGTTCAAGTCCCATCTTCAGCTCCAGAAAAAAGCATCGACTTTGTCGGTGCTTTTTTCAATGAAATTTGCCTGCGGCAAGTGAAATAGCTTCGCTATTAAATACACTTCGTGTATGAAATATTGCTTCGCAATATGTAAAGGCAAATTTTATTTCACATTTTTCTGAAGGAAAAATATTTCATAATCTGCAGGATTATTTCATATCAACGAAGTTGATATTTCATTGAAACTAAGTGGCATCAAAACCATTTGGTTCACCCGCAAAAACACTCGCGTTTTTGCGGGTGTTTTTTTTGATGCCTATGGGTATAACAAGATTTACAGAATAACATAACTTCGATAAATTTTTCACAAATTACCATCAAAATCGCACAAATTCATTGACAAAATCGTTCGATTTGGATATAATATAAGTGTAATAATAAGTGAAGGGAGAATTGAACATGTCTATAACTGCTACTGAATTAAAATTAAATCTTGGCAAGTATCTTTTACTTTCAGCTACAGAAGATATTTATATCACCAAAAACGGAAAAGTTGTTGCAAAACTAAGCAATCCCAATCAAGACCGTGTAGATATGGCAAAATCCTTGTTTGGTATTCTTCCTAAGGATATTACACTCGAGGAAGCAAAAAATGAGAGGCTTGATACAATATGAGAGCACTGATTGATACCTGCGTCATAATAGACGCGTTGCAAAACAGAGAACTGTTTAACAAAGAAGCTCAGCAGATATTTCTAGCAGTTGCTAATAAACAGGCGGTGGGATATATTTCAGCAAAGTCAGTCCTTGATATTTACTATCTTACTCATCGCTTAACACACAGCGATGAATTAACTCGAAATGTTTTGAAAACCTTGCTTAGTTTGTTTGATATACTTGATACAACACAGCTTGATTGCAGACAGGCACTCTCGTCCGATGTATCAGACTACGAGGATGCGGTTATGTGCGAAACTGCAAAAAGATGCGATGTAGATTGTATTGTGACAAGAAATCAAAAGGATTATACAAAATCCGAAACAACTGTTTATTCACCCAAGGAATTTATTGAAAAAATAACAACATTAGACTGACTTTCAAAAATACAGCAAATTGCTTTTGCATTTTGCTGTATTTTTTTGAATGTTGAAAAATGTTGATTTTCGTGTTATACTGATTTCATCAAAGATGACATCGTCGATATAAATCTCTTGCAAGATTTTGGATATGTTGCTGACGCAACGAGAAAACACGGAGGAAGAAAAATGCTTTTTTCAAGCACAATATTTTTATACATATTTCTGCCCATAGTGCTTTTTGGCTATTATGTGCTTTTCCGCCCGTGGAGAAGTGCACAGAATGTCTTTCTGTTTATCGCCAGCATGCTTTTTTATGCATGGGGCGAGCCTCGGTTTGCACTCATAATGCTGGTGTCTGTCTTTATAAACTGGCTTTTTGGCATCTGGGTGCACTTCCATAAGCAAAGAGGCATGATAAGATGTGCAAGGCTTGTTATAGCTCTTGATTGCATCTTCAACCTCGGGCTTCTCTTCGTATTCAAGTACCTGAGCTTTGCATCCTCGGTTCTGTGCGGATGGGGTCTTGCGACAAATGAGTATTCCATAGCACTGCCCATAGGTATATCGTTCTTTACATTTCAGGCGATGAGCTATGTAATTGATGTATACAGAGGTAGGGGAGATGTGCAGAAAAATATCCTTAATGTCGGGCTTTATATAGCCTTTTTCCCTCAGCTTATTGCAGGTCCGATTGTGCGGTACGAAACCGTGGCGGAGGAAATCAAAAACCGCAGAGAGACACTTGCCGATTTCGGCGAGGGCTTCTCTCGCTTTATTCTCGGCATGGGCAAGAAAATACTTCTTGCCAACGGCTTTGCAATTCTTGCAGACAAGACGTTTGGCATCGGTTCTGTTTCAAACGGACTTTCCTTTGGCATGGCGTGGCTCGGTGCAATAGCATATACCATGCAGATTTTCTTTGACTTCTCGGGCTACAGCGACATGGCAATAGGTCTTGGCAGGATGTTTGGCTTTCATTTTCTGGAAAATTTTGATTACCCCTATATATCCTCGTCAATTACGGAATTCTGGCGCAGATGGCACATATCTCTTGGCACATGGTTCCGCGACTATGTATATATCCCCCTTGGCGGAAGCAGAGTAAAGACAAAGACCCGTCTTATTATTAACCTATTTGTTGTGTGGCTGCTCACGGGCATATGGCATGGTGCGGAGTGGAGCTTTGTTGTGTGGGGACTTATGTATTTTGTACTTCTTTGTATCGAAAAGCTTACAGGGAAGACATACAGAATTTTCGGTCACATTTACACCCTGTTTTTTGTTGTTATGGGTTGGGTGCTGTTCCGTGCAGACGATATGGGTAGTGCATTCAAGTACTTTGAGGCGATGTTCTCAATCGGACAAACAGGCTTCGACGGTATGTTCTGGGGCTACTTTACACAGAACATCCCGCTTATTATCTTCGGAATTATGGGCTGTGTTCCGCTTGTTCCCAAGATAAATTCATATATTTCAAAATTCAGAATATACCCCCTTATCCGTGTGACTGCATATCTTTGTGTTCTTGTGCTTTGCCTTGCAAGCCTTGTTACAAGCTCATACAATCCGTTTATATATTTTAATTTCTGATGGTGGCAATATGAAAAAGAGTAATTTGGTTTTGTTTATACTTTCATTTTGTATAATACTTTCGGGTCTTTTCTCGTCCGATTTTATAAATGGTGCAAAGGAGCTTATGAGCCGATTTGCTCTGCAGACGCAGAACTTCGGACTTGTATCTGCCTTTGAGGACTTTACAAAGGGTGCGGAAACTCTCACAACAGAGAGGCTTTCGTACCGCAATCTGCTTGTCGATACAAGCTCTGTCTATATGAGACTTATGAATACAAAAGTCGTGGAAAAAAGCGACTCTACCGTAGTGAGAACAAATTCGGGATATCTTGCAAACCCCAGAGGAAGGATACCCCTTTCTCAAATAGAAGAAGGTGCCAAAAAGGTAAAAGAGCTTATGCTCTCTACCGAGGACAACGGCTCAAAGTTCCTCTATGTAATAGCACCGAGTAAGGGCGGTCAGCTTAAGTTTCCGCCAAATGTCACAGATTACACCGAAGAAAACTGCAATAACCTCATTTCCTCGCTTGAAAAACATAATGTATCTGTACTAAATCTTATTGATGCCAAGGAAAGCCAGGGCATAACCGATGAGGAAATGTTTTTTGCCACAGACCACCATTGGAGACCGCAGTACGGACTGTGGGCAGTTGGCGAGATATTTGGCGAGCTTGAGAGAAGATACGGATTTTCGTATGATAAGTCGGTTACCGAACTCTCGTCCTATAATACAAAAACACTTGAAAACTGGTTCCTTGGTTCTCAGGGCAAGAAGGTCGGAAGCTTTTTTGCAAAAGACGCAGTAGACGATATTGATATCATCACGCCCAAATTTGAGACAAGCCTTAAGGAAATACAACCCATGAAAAACAGCATCCGCGAGGGCAGTTTTGAAAACACCGTAATGTATATGGGCAATGCTGAGAAAAGAGATTTGTATACCCTCAACCCCTATGCCTCATACAGCGGTGGGGATTTCAGGGAGCAGATTATAGAAAACAACCTTAATGCAGACGGCAAGAAAATCCTTCTCATAAGAGATTCCTTCGGCTGTGCGGTGATGCCCTTTATGTCTTTGGGTGTTTCCTCGCTTCATGTTGTCGATGTCCGAGACGGCGAATACTATATCGGCGAGAAGGTAAATGTGTTTGAATATATAAAGGAAACCGACCCCGATTATGTTGTCGTACTGTATAACGGAATGTCCGATAACAAAAGTTTGTATGATTTTCGATAAAAATTTTCATTTTATGTTTGCAAATGACACAAAATGTGTTATACTATATGATAGTGTAATTTTTTTTGGCGGTGAGGTAAGGTTTTATGGGCAAAATCGGTTTTGATAATCAAAAATATCTGACTATGCAATCGGAGCAAATCCGAAAGCGTATAGAGCTTTTTGGAGGCAAGCTGTATCTTGAATTCGGCGGTAAGCTGTTTGATGATTTTCATGCATCAAGAGTTCTCCCCGGCTTTGAACCCGACAGCAAAATCCATATGCTCAGACAGCTTAAGGACGATGCAGAGATAGTAATAACAATCAACTCGGAGGATATAGAGGCAAACAAAATACGAGGCGACCTTGGTATTACATACGATGAAGATGTTTTGAGACTCATAGATACCTTCCGCGAGATGGACCTTTATGTAGGAAGCGTTGTTCTTACAAGATACAACAGTCAGCCAAGAGCCAATGCGTTTCTTAAACAGCTTACGGCTCTCGGTATAAGGAGCTACTGCCACTATACAATTGCGGGATACCCGTCCGATGTGGCACACATAGTAAGCGACGATGGTCTTGGCAAGAATGATTATATAGAAACAACCCGTTCGCTGATAGTTGTAACCGCACCCGGTCCCGGAAGCGGTAAGATGGCAACATGCTTAAGCCAGCTTTATCATGACCACAAGAGAGGTATTACCGCAGGCTATGCCAAGTTCGAAACCTTCCCTATATGGAATATCAGCTTAAAGCACCCTGTCAACCTCGCATACGAAGCCGCAACCGCAGACCTCAACGATGTCAATATGATAGACCCCTTCCATCTGGAAGCATATGGTGAAACAGCCGTTAATTATAACAGAGATGTAGAGATATTCCCTGTACTCAATACAATATTCAAGCGTATACAGGGTACATCCCCCTATAGCTCGCCGACGGATATGGGTGTAAACATGGCAGGCAACTGCATTATAGATGACGAAGCCTGCTGTCATGCCTCGAGACTTGAGATACTCAGAAGATACTACACCGCATGTGTCAATAGATATTGCGGCAAGGGTGACGATACAGAAGTCCTTAAGCTTGAGATACTTATGAATCAGGCGGGAGTTACACCCGATATATGCCCTGCGGTTTCCGCATCGCTTACCAAAGCCAAGAGCACAGGAAGTCCTGCAGGAGCAATCGTACTTCCCGACGGCTCGGTAGTTACGGGAAGAACATCGGATACTCTGGGTGCCGCATCTGCGCTTCTTATGAATGCACTCAAGCACCTTGCAGGAATAGACAGCAGTAAGGATTTGATATCATCAAGCGTACTCGAGCCTATATGTGCACTCAAGACAGGCAACTTAAAGCATAAGAACCCGAGACTTCATACAGACGAGGTTCTTATAGCACTTACAATATCCGCAATCGACAACCCCGATGCAAGAGCTGCCAAGGAACAGCTTTCGAATCTTAAGGGAAGCGATGCACACTTCTCGGTAATACTCAATGAATCGGATCAAATGCTGCTTAAAAGACTGGGAATAAATGTAAGCTGTGAAGCGCATTACGAGAATAAAAGACTTTATCACAAATAGGGAATGTAAAAAATGCACAGCATGTAGGGGCGGGGTTCTACTCCGCCCTCATTTTTTGCCGTAATTTGTAAACAAATTATAAAAATACAAAATCCGTATTGAATTTGCATATGATAATGTGATACAATAGGAAGGTAGTTTCGGCTAAATTACTAAAAAGAGGTACGCAGAATGAAATTATGTTCAATATGCAAAAAAAATCCCGCTGTGGTATTTGTGTCCCGCAGTGACGGAAGCAAAATGATAAATGAGGGCTATTGCCTGCCCTGTGCCATAAAGAATAACATAACCCCCGTAAATCAGCTTGCAGACCAGTTCGGCATAGAACCGTCGGAGATAGAGAGCATGGTTTCGGGACTTAATGAGTTTTTGGAAAGCGGAGACTTCAACGAAGCGTTTGAGGACCTTATGGGCGGAGGAAATCTTATGATGCCCGTAGCACAAAATGATGATGACGGCGAGAGAATACCCATTAAGGATAATAATATAAAAAAAGGTATCAAAAATCAGCAGAAAAAGAAAAAATGCCTCAACAATTTTGGTGTAAACCTTACGGAAAAGGCTAAGCAGTCGCTTCTCGACAGGGTTATAGGCAGAGAAAAGGAAATCGAAAGAGCAATACAGATACTCAACCGCCGACAGAAGAACAACCCCGTTCTTCTCGGTGCCCCGGGTGTAGGTAAGACCGCCGTAGCAGAGGGTATTGCCCAGAGGATAGCAGATGGAGATGTTCCCGAGAGACTGCAGAATGCACAGGTATATCTTCTTGATATGTCGGGCATAGTTGCAGGAACTCAGTACAGAGGTCAGTTCGAAAGCCGACTCAAAAATATCATAGAAGAAGCAAAGACAGACAACACAATCCTTGTCATAGACGAAATACATTCCATAGTCAGCGCAGGAGATGCAGACGGCGCCATGAATGCGGCAAATATATTAAAGCCTGCACTTGCCAAGGGCGAGATACAGGTAATAGGTGCTACAACTCTTGACGAATACAGAAAGCACATAGAAAAGGACGCCGCTCTGGAGCGAAGATTTCAAAGTGTAATTCTGGAAGAACCCTCGGCAGAGGAAACCATAGAGATACTTATGGGAACCAAGGATTACTACGAGGACTTTCATAATATAACAATAGATGCAGATGCTATCAGGGAAGCTGTCATTCTTTCGGATAAGTATATAAATGAAAGATTTTTTCCCGACAAGGCGATAGATGTCATAGACGAAGCGGCATCGAGGCTCAATATGGACAGCCCGCATACGCAGAATATAATCAAGACCAATGCAGAGCTTCAGCTTATAGAAGAAAAGCTTTCTCAATTGGAGGAACAGACCGAAGAGCCTCAGTATGAGGAAATCGCACGGCTCAAAAGCGACAAGTGCCGTCTGGAAGGAGAAAGACAGGGATTAAGAACAAGACAGAAGGAAACCAGACTGTCGCTCACCGATGTGGCAAAGGTTATAGAGCTTTGGACGGGTATACCTGTGCAGAGCATAACCGAGACCGATAAGCAGAAGCTATTGAGCCTTGAAGAAAGACTTGCAAAAAGAGTGGTAGGGCAGAAGAATGCAATCGAAGCAGTATCCCGTGCAGTAAGGCGAAACAGAGCACTTAAGCTCACCAAAAAGAGACCTGTTTCCTTTATATTCGTAGGACCTACAGGAGTTGGAAAAACAGAGCTTGTCAAGGCACTTTCGCAGAGTCTCTTTGATGATGAAAGAGCACTTATCCGCCTTGATATGAGCGAATATATGGAAAAGCATTCCGTTGCCAAAATCACAGGCTCCCCTCCGGGATATGTAGGCTATGAGGACGGCGGACAGCTTACAGAAAAGGTAAGAAGAAGACCCTACAGCGTAATACTTCTCGACGAGATAGAAAAGGCACATGCAGATGTGTTCAATATTCTTCTGCAGATACTTGATGACGGAAGAATTACCGATTCCCATGGCAAAACCGTCAACTTTGAAAACACTATTATAATAATGACAAGCAACGCAGGAACGAGTGTCGGCTCGGCATCGCTTGCGGGCTTTAATACCGATGAGGGCAATTCCTTGAGCGGCAGAGTAGAGCAGGCACTCAAGGACATCTTCCGCCCCGAATTTCTTAACAGAGTTGACGAGGTGATACAGTTTAACTCTCTTACAAAGGATAATTTAAGGGAGATAGTATCGCTCATGCTTTCTGACCTTACGGCAGAGCTTTCGTCAATGGAAATCGGCTTTGAGATTACAGACGGTGCAAAGGAGCTTCTTGCAGACAAGGGCTACACACCCAGATACGGCGCAAGACCCATAAGAAGACAGATACAGACACTTATAGAAGACCCTGTTTCTTCCATGCTCTTGTCACAGGATATAAAGATGGGTTCAAGGTTTGTCGTTGATGTAAATGACGGAGAAATTGAGGTAAAAATACATGAGTAAAAAAATATTGGCTTTGATTTTTGTGCTTATTACAGCACTGACCCTCGCATCATGTAAGGATAACGGGGGAGAGTACACAATAAATGAAGGCGTGTCGATTTCGCTTGATGGAAAAAACATTACCGAAACCACGCAGACAAAGGGCGAAAAGACCACAATCCGCAAAAAGAATGTCAAGGTAAGGTTTGAGATGGAGGACGGCGGAGGGTTCGTAATGGAGCTTTATCCCGAATATGCACCCGAGACGGTGCTTAACTTCTGTAACCTTGTAAATTCTTCTTTCTATGACGGACTTACCTTCCACAGAGTTATCCCCGGCTTTATGGCACAGGGCGGTGACCCCGAGGGTACGGGCATGGGCGGTTCGGATACCAAAATCAAGGGAGAATTCGCATCCAACGGCTTTGATGACAATACCCTTCCCCACGAGAGAGGTACGGTTTCCATGGCACGCTCAATGGATAAGGACAGTGCATCGAGCCAGTTCTTTATTTGCTTTGAGGAGGCTCCCCACCTTGACGGAGAGTATGCGGCATTCGGCAAGGTAGTGCAGGGCATGGAAACGGTAGATGCAATGGCGGAGGCTGCGGTGGATGAAAACGATAAACCGCTTGTTGATATTGTTATCAAGAAGGCAACAATAATCTCTGACGCACAGTACAAAAAAATGGAAAACTAACCGCAATCTTAAATTTTATTATCTGTAGGGGAGGGGCTTGCTCCTCCCGCAAAAATTCAAAACCCACATAATCATTCCAAGGAGGAAAACAAATATGAACGAAAATACATTTGTAAAGGTAACAATGGAAAACGGCGGTGAATTTACCTTAGAGCTTATGCCCGACTACGCACCCCAGACTGTAGAAAACTTTGTGTCTCTTGTAGAGGAAGGCTTCTATGACGGACTCATATTCCACAGAGTTATAGCAGGCTTTATGGCACAGGGCGGAGACCCCCAGGGCACAGGTATGGGCGGTTCAGGTGTAAATATCAGAGGCGAATTCGCATCAAACGGCTTCCCTGCAAACACCTTAAAGCACGAAAGAGGCGTTATATCCATGGCTCGTTCCATGAACAAGGACAGCGCATCAAGTCAGTTCTTTATCTGCTTTGAAGATGCACCCCATCTTGACGGCGAGTATGCCGCTTTCGGCAGAGTTACAGAGGGTATGGAGGTTGTTGATGCCTTCGCACAAATCCCCACAGACTACATGGATAAGCCCGTTGAGCCGATAGTAATAAGCAAGATGGAAATAGCTAGGTAAAATTTTACAATTGGCAAAAAGAAATTCTTAAAAAATTATTACAATTTTTTAATATTTAATATTGCATAATTCTGGATTTTATAGTAGAATATAACTATGTTTATTATTTATTTAATATAAGGAGGAATTTTAAAATGGCAGTTAAAGTTGCTATTAACGGTTTCGGCCGTATCGGCCGTCTTGCTTTCAGACAGATGTTTGGAGCAGAAGGCTACGAGGTAGTTGCTATCAACGACCTTACAGATCCCAAAATGCTTGCACACTTATTAAAGTATGACTCTTCACAGGGCAGATATGACGGACACGCAGTAGAAGCAGGCGAAGGTTGCATCGTAGTAGATGGCAAGACCATCACAATCTACAGCGAGCCCAAGGCTGCTGATCTCCCCTGGGGCGAGATTGGTGTAGATGTTGTTCTCGAGTGCACAGGCTTCTATTGCTCTAAGGAAAAGAGCCAGGCTCACATCGATGCAGGTGCTAAGAAGGTTGTTATTTCTGCTCCCGCAGGCAACGACCTCAAGACTGTAGTTTTCGGTGTTAACGAAGGCACACTTTCCAAGGATGATACAATAATCTCCGCAGCTTCCTGCACAACAAACTGCTTGGCTCCCATGGCTAAGGCTCTTAACGACTATGCTCCCATCCAGTCCGGTATCATGGCTACAATCCATGCTTACACAGGCGACCAGATGATTCTTGACGGTCCTCACAGAAAGGGCGACCTCAGAAGAGCAAGAGCAGGCGCTGTAAACATCGTTCCCAACTCCACAGGTGCTGCTAAGGCTATCGGTCTTGTTATCCCCGAGCTCAACGGTAAGCTTATAGGTGCTGCACAGAGAATTCCTGTTCCCACAGGTTCTACAACAATCCTTACTGCAGTTGTTAAGGGTAAGGATGTAACAAAGGAAGGCATCAATGCTGCTATGAAGGCTGCTGCATCTGCTTCCTTCGGTTATAACGAAGATGAAATCGTATCCTCCGATATCGTTGGTATCACATACGGTTCACTCTTCGATGCTACACAGACAATGGTTGCTCCCATCGCTGACGACCTCTATGAGGTACAGGTTGTTTCCTGGTATGATAACGAAAATTCATACACAAGCCAGATGGTTAGAACAATCAAATATTTTGCAGAATTAGCATAATTACGGATTTGCATAGAAAAACGGCTTGCCTCGGCAAGCCGTTTTTTGTTACATATTACTCAGTAGAAGATACCCCAATATAAGAGGAAGTATAAAATCATCTCCCGACTCACTCGCCACAAGAAACAGCACAGCAATAAGGATTATATCATCCGTCTTTAATCCCGCAGGCAGACCAAAGGGCAAAGCAGACGCTACCTGTACCTCGGCATCTTCTATGGAAGCAATTTCATTTTGTTCTTCGTTTGTTTCCTTTGGCGCAGTATCGGTAAGCGCAATATCATTTCGCCTTGTGTATCCGTCATAATATCTGGTATACATTTTTTAGTCCCTTTCATTTTTCAATACTTCGGTGAGCTTTGTAAGCTTAAGTATTCTTATGGCACGGTCAATGCCGTCTGCCCTCCCAGGACTCATGTAGGGTTTAAGAGCATTTAATAGCGTTATTCGGCGGTCATCGGCTCTTCCGAGTACACTCATCATGCTTTTTACGCTCGATTCCAGCTCTCCTGTAGGCGGGGGCGGACCTTCCTCGTGTGTACTTTGCGAGCCGAGTAGGTTTTTTAACGCATCGGGGTTGGAAAGCATGTTTCCCAGAAGCTTTGAGATGTCATCGTTCACCAAATTTTCCTCCCTTCATTATCTCGTTTGCCTTTTTGAGTATAAGAGGATTTGTGCGAATCATTTTTTCTATCTCCGCTTCGCTTAAGCTGTCAAGCCTTAGGGCTATGTCGCCCATTCCAAGCTCCCTGAGCTTTTTTTGCACGAGTACCTTGTCAAAACCGTTCATAAAGTTGTTTGGAATATCAGATATAAAAAACACCGTCCTTTGACATGGAGCCATTAGAAAATGGCTATTCACTAATGAATATGCAAAGGACGGGTGTTTTATGATTGTTTAATTTGTAATTTCCACCTCACCACCGCCTTCGGCGGAGCCCCCTTTACACAAGGACACTTGAAAATCGCACCGTTAAGCCCTCCTTGCCTAAAGGAGGGGGGGGACCGTCGAAGACGGTGGGAGGATTTCAGAGGGGGACCAAACTTGGTTTGATGGAGGGATTTGCGTTGTACACCTTCGGATTCAGTTTATCCATTCTGCACTATTTTCTCATCGCCACAAGGCTTCGATAAAATGTACAGACCGCATAAAGCTGAAAATGCTTTGTGCGGTTACTTTTTTTCAGCTTTATATAAAACCGGTACGGGATTTCCGTACCGGTTTTCACTTATTTTACTACAACTTTATATTTTTTATAATTGCCTTTGGAATCCTCTTCATATATGAGATTCCCGTTTTCGTCATACTCATATTTTTTTACATAGCCTTCGGAGTTTTCTTCCGATAAAGGCTTACCGTTTTCATTATATGTCCATTTGGTATATCCTGACGGATATTCGGATAAAATGCAGTTGCCGTTTTCGTCGTATGTATCGGTCTGACCGTTCATTTCACATTTTAAAAGCCTGCCTTCGTCGTCGTAAATCCACTTGGTGTCTTCTCCCGCGGGAAGTGAGAGTGTAAGCTTATTTCCGTTTTCGTCATAAGTCCATTTCTTGAAATAGCCGTCGGATTTTTCTTCAAGAACGAGCCTGCCGTGCTCGTCATATTCGTATGTCGTGAAAAAGCTTCCGTCATAGCTTTCGTAAATCATATTGCCGTATTCATCATACTTAAATGTCTTTACAAGCCCGTCTGAGTTTTCCTCTTTTGTGAGGTTGCCGTTTTCATCATATTCATATTTTACCCACGAGTACGGAGTTTCGGCAAGAATGAGATTTTCGTTTTCGTCATATGTGTTTTTGTTGTAATGTCCCGTGTAATCCTCGTGATAGGAGGGATTTCCGAAAGCATCGTATTCGTATTTCCACCACATACCGTCACCGTAATCGGTAAAAATGCAATTGCCGTAGCTGTCATATGTGTACTTGATTTTCACACCCTCGGTAGACTCAAAATATATCTGTCTGCCGTTTTCATCATATTCCATTTTCATATAAACATCATCGTGCTCTTCCTCGACCACCACGGAAACGGGGATTTTAACCCTTGCGGTATTGTGCTCGTCAATCCAGGAAACATCAAGCCCGAATGCTTCTGCGCACGCACGGAGCGGAATGAGTGTGCGATTCTCTTTAATCATAGCAGGAACATCAATTTCCTTTTCTTTGCCATTAATTTTCATTATGTTGCTTCCGATTACAAATTCGACAGTTGTGTCGCCTTTTTCGGAAATGATTTTTTCTTCGTCTTCTATGTATGTAACTTTTGCGCCTATTGCTTCAAAAACTGCGCGAAGAGGCAGAAGGGTTCTGTCATTTACGAGTATCGGGGCAACATCGGTCTCAAGCTTTTCTCCGCCTACAACCACTTTTATCGGGCGTGCTGCAAGTGCGGACTGCGATAAAACGGCAGAAATTATAAGTGCCGAAATGATTTTTTTCATATAAATTCCTCCTTTATGGTACAATAATTATACCACATATGCAGGTGCGTGTCAATAAAATTCCTTGACTTTTCGGGGGATATGGTGTATAATAACAGTAACCGCATCAGGAAAATGTGGTCTTTTTTGATGTATAAAAGGAAGTGGAAATATGTTTGTTATAGCAGGACTCGGAAATCCGGGTAATAAATATGAGGGAAGCCGTCATAATATAGGTTTTGAAATGGTAGACTATATTGCAAGAACCTACGGTATAACCATAAACAAGCTGGGCTTCAAATCCCTCTACGGTCAGGGAATGATTGAGGGAGAAAAGGTGATTCTGGTTAAACCGCAGACCTTTATGAATTTGAGCGGTCAGGCGATAAAGCCTCTGCTTGATTATTATAAGGTGGATAACGAAAATTTTATTGTGATTTACGATGATGTCAGCCTTCCGCTCGGCAAGCTCAGAGTTCGGGCAAAGGGAAGCGCAGGCGGACACAACGGAATAAAGGATATAATCTATATGCTTCAAAGTGATGTATTCCCGAGAATCAAGGTCGGGGTAGGTATGCCCGAAAATCCGAAAATGGATATGAAGGATTATGTCCTCGGCTATTTTTCAAAGGAAGAATTTGAAGTTCTGCACGAGAGTGCAAAGAAAATTGTAAAAGCCCTGCCCGTTCTTATGAAAGACGGAACGCAGGCGGCTATGAATATTTGTAATGGAGGCTGAAGCTGAGAGTGAAAGCTTATCTTGAAAATTCAACGGAATTTATATCAGCAAAGGAAGCTCTCTTAAACGGTGAGAAATCTGTGTATATAACTTCGGTTACCAAAACGGCGTGCGCAGATGTTGTATATGCCTTTTCGCAAGGCTGCGGCAAAAAGGCGGCAGTCGTTGTCGAAAATATGTACGAGGCGAGAATTTTAAAGGAAGACCTCGACTTTTATTTCGGCGAGGGACGGACAAATGTTTTCCCGATAAAAGACTATATTTTCCATAACATAGAAGCATCGGAAGCGCAGATTGTAAATGCAAGGCTCGGTGTTTTAGAATCCCTTGTGTCGGGAAATGCAGATATAATTGTTGTTCCTGTTGATGCGCTGATGCAGTACACCGTTCCGAAGGATGTTTATGAAAAATACCGTCTCAGATTTGAAACGGGAAAAACCGTAAATGTAAATGAGCTTGTCGAAAAGCTGATTATTATGGGATATAAACGAAGTGAGCTTGTCGAAGGTATGGGACAGTTTAATTTAAAAGGCGGAATACTGAATGTATTTCCGCCGTCCTCGGCTATGCCCGTAAGAATAGAGTTTTTTGATGACGAAATTGATACGATACGCTTTTTCAATCCCGAAACTCAGCTTACGGTTTCTCATGTGAATATGTGCATTGTTCCGCCGTGCAGGGAAATTATATTTGAAAATGCAGATGAAATTTGTGGGAAAATTGAAAGCTATCCGCAGACGGAATATACAAAATCGGATGTTGAAAAATTTAAGGAGGAGCATTATTTCCCTGCGATTGACAGATATGTTCCGCTTATTTATGAAAACATCAGTACACTTTTTGATTATATTGATGACGAGTTTATGGTATTTACTGCATTTCCGTCACAGCTTGAAGAAAGGGCGGCAGCAAAAGAGCGTGAGCTTGCAGATGAGCTCTTAAGATTCTTTGAAAGCGGCGATTTGCCCGTGATTGAGGGCGATTATCTTATGCCTCTTGAAAAATCGTTTAAAAAGCTCGGCAGTCAGACGGTACACCTTTCGGGATTTACGGAAAAAACTGTGCTTTCCGAAACAAACCGTGTGTACAGCCTGAATTCAAGGTCAATTCCGTCGTACAGCGGAAACATAAATGTTGCCGTGGAGGATATAGAAAAATGGCATAAAGACGGCTATGCCGTTACCGTTCTTTCAGGAAGCAAATTAAAAGCGGAAGCTTTTTTAAGACTTCTTTCCGATAACGGAATGGTCGGTGCGCAGAAAAACGATTTTGCGAAAAAAGGGGAAATTGCAGTTCTTCCGGGTAGCATTTCGGGAGGCTTTGAATACCCCGACCTTTCGGCTGTAGTTATAGGCTCAAGAGAGCTTTTCGGCGAAACGAGAAGAAGGCGTAAATCCTCCGATATGCCGGGGGTTAAAATCAAATCGTATTCGGATTTGTCAGTGGGGGATTATGTCGTTCACCAGGTACACGGAATCGGGAAATACCTCGGTATGGAGAGAATGGAAATTGACGGGCTTTTAAGAGACTACCTTAAGATTATGTACAAGGGAAGCGATGTGCTTTATGTTCCTGCAACATCGCTCGACACCGTAAATAAATATATCGGAAGTGAATCAAAAGAGGTGGCACTGAGTAAAATGGGCGGTGCCGATTTTGCGAGAGTGAAAAGAAAGGTCAGCAAAACCCTGGAGGATATTGCCGAAAGGCTCATAACTCTTTATGCACAGAGGCGTGATGCAAAGGGCTTTGCATATTCCGGGGATACTGACTGGCAGAAAAATTTTGAGGAGCAGTTCCCGTTTGAAG
>JAZSFO010000034.1:0-13974 GCA_045532255.1 Clostridia bacterium
GTTGCACCCGAGGCGAAGCTGGTAATTCTTAAATGTATGGACGGAAGCGGTAATTATGACCTTTATCAGCTTCTCAGACCGATTTATGATGCGGTCGGTGAGTATGGATGCAGTATCATAAACACAAGCTGGATTATCGAAAAAGGCGGCCTTGATGAAGATGGTATTGCGTACATAGAAGAGTGGATAAACATCCTTGGTGAATACGCTGTTATCATATCGGCGGTCGGTAACGGCGGAGGAACTGCTTTGGCATATCCTGCCGCATCTGATAATGTGATAGGTGTAGGAAGTGTAGGATCAGATAAAAGCGGTTCATTATTTTCAAGAAGTAACGAGTCTGTTACGGTTGTTGCACCTGGTGAAAATGTTTTGAGTACATCCAAAGATGGTGAATATATACCCATGAGCGGTACATCTCAGGCGGCTCCGCTTGTCAGCGGATTGGCTGCATTAGCTTTGTCTGTAAAAGAAGATTTAACTCCTTCCGAGCTTAGAGAAATTATTATTAATTCCTGCGATGATTTAGGCACTGCAGGATACGACCAAACTTATGGTTACGGACTGGTAAACGGAGCGAAAATGATAGATTCGTTAATGAAAAACACAAAAACTTATATCTCTCCCATAACAGATAGTACGGTTTTGGTGCGGAATAACAGCAAAGAACCTATAAGCGGTATAGGTATATGGGCAGAATATGACCAAAGCGGAAATTACATTAAATCAATAACTCAGAATATAACACTAGAGCCCTCACAAACGGTCAAGGCAACAGGTTTAGTGACAAATAATACGGTAAAATTCATGCTTTGGGACTCTCTTGAAAAGTTGAATCCTCTTGCTGTTTCAAGACAGCAGAGTGCAGATTGAAACTAAAAAAATTAAAAATTAGCAAAAAACTATTGTGTATTTTGTTTTTTTATAGTATACTAGAATAGTATTTGTGGGAAAAGAGGCGTAATTTATGATAAATGTGGCAATAGACGGCCCTGCCGGAGCGGGGAAAAGCACCGTTGCAAAGCAAATTGCACACGATATGGGATATATGTACATAGATACGGGCGCCATGTACAGAACATTGGCATATAAGGCGCTGTCTCTTGGTATTGATATCCGCAAACAGCCTGAGGAAGTATGCAAAATGCTTTCCGATACGACGATGGATATAGTATATTCAGATGGTATGCAGAGGATGATTGCAGACGGCAGAGATGTTACGGACTATATACGCACACCCGAAGTATCTATGGGAGCTTCTGCTATTTCGGCAATACCATATGTCAGAGAGTGGCTTCTTAACCTGCAAAGAGAGCTTGCCAAAAGTAACGATTGTCTTATGGACGGCAGAGATATAGGAACGGTTGTTCTACCCGATGCCAATGTCAAGATATTTCTTACAGCATCGAGCGAAGCGAGAGCAGAGCGAAGATATGCCGAGCTTATAGAAAAGGGCGAGAATGTAACATATGAAGAAGTCCTTTCGGATATTATAGAGCGAGACCGCAACGATTCTACAAGAGCATGTGCGCCTCTTATGCAGGCAGAGGATGCCGTTCTGGTAGATACAAGCAGTATCGGCCTTAACGAGACGGTAGATGCTATAAAAAGAATAATAGCGGACAAGGTTGGAGATAAATAATGCAGTTAATAGCAAATTTTCTTAGATGGACCGTACTTAAGCTTTTTCGTGTACAGCTTATAGGAGAGGACAATCTTCCCTCGGAGGGTGCATGTGTAGCATGCATCAATCATATAAGTCTGTTTGACCCGCTCGTAACAAGTGCGGTTGTGTCAAGACCCATTCGCTTCATGGGCAAGGAAGAGCTTTTCAGGATACCTGTCATTGGCTGGTATCTTAAATCAATAAATGTCATTCCCGTCAAACGCGGAAGCGGAGATATCGGTGCAATCAAGTCATCTCTCAAGGCTCTCAAAAACGGAGAGGTTCTTGGAATTTTTCCAACAGGAACCAGAGAAAAGAAAAATCCCGATGCCCCCGTCAAGCCGGGTGCGGCGCTTATCGCACTCAAAGCGGATGTTCCTGTTATTCCGATACATATAAATGCAGACTACAGGCTCTTTTCCAAGGTTACAATTACCGTTGGAAGAGCAGTTGACTTATCTCTGTATTCAGGCAGAAAGCTCACTCAGGAGGAGCTGGCAGGAGCTGCAGGGGAGATATATACTTCTATCAAACATTTAGGTGGTTCAAAGTGATAATTGTTGCAAAAAGTGCTGGATTTTGCTTCGGCGTCAAAAATGCCGTGGAAGGTCTCACAAGGGAAGCGGCAGACGGGCCTGTGGCTACACTGGGTCATATAATACATAACGGCGATGTTGTAAAGAGCTTTGAAGAAATGGGTGTATACTCATATAACTCTATAGAGGATGTGCCACCTGAATGCAGGGTTGCCGTAAGAGCACACGGTGTTTCCGAAGAAGTGATAAATACTCTTTCCCAAAGGCAAAGAGGATATAAGGACCTTACCTGTCCGTTTGTTAAGAAAATACATAACATAGTCAGCGGGAAGTACAGCGAGGGTCAGCAGATAGTAATAATCGGGGACAAAAATCATCCCGAGGTTACAGGTATAAACGGCTGGTGCTCAAATAGTGCACTCATAGCACTCGATACTGATGATATAAAAGACAAAATTGATATAACAAAACCTGTCTCTGTAGTCAGCCAGACTACAATGGACAGAAAAACTTTTGAAAAAATTGTAAAATATTTAAAAAACAGTTGCAAAAGTGTACAAGTTTTTGATACAATATGTAATGCAACGGCTCAAAGACAGCTTGAGGCAGGACAGATTGCTGCAAAGGTTGATATGATGATAGTAATCGGAGGCAAAACCAGTGCCAACACATCCAAGCTCACTGCAATATGCAGGGAGAAATGCAGCAATACTTATCAAATCGAAAATTTTGGGGATTTACCCCAGAATATAGATATACCAAAGACAATTGGTATAACGGCGGGTGCTTCTACGCCTGCCGCAATCATTAAGGAGGTAGTCGAAAAGATGGAAGAAATGCAGAAAAACAGCGGCGAAAACTTTGCTGCAGAATTTGAGGAGTATGAAAAATCTCTTATCACTTTAAATACAAGGGATATAGTGAAAGGAACGGTTATTGCTGTTTCTGAAGCCGGCGTTAGTGTTAACCTCGGTTATAAGTCAGATGGTTTTGTTCCCGCATCCGAAGTGTCCGATGACTCTTCGGCTGATATTAAGTCACTTGTAAATGTCGGTGATGAAATCGAAGCTTTTGTAGTAAGAGTAAATGATGTAGAAGGCGAAGTTACTCTTTCTATGAAGAAGATACTTGCTATGAAGGGTGCAAAGGAAGTAGAAGATGCTTTCGAAAACAAAGAAATCCTTGAAGGCAAGGTTACACAGGTAGTAAACGGCGGTGTTATCGTTACATGCAAGGGCATCAGAGTATTTGTTCCCGCTTCACAGGCAAGCGACAGATACCTTGCTGATTTGGAGGTTCTTGTAGGAAACACAGCATCATTTAGAATTATTGATATCAAGAAGATGCGCGGCAGAACCAAAATTGTTGGTTCCATAAAGAGCGTTCTTGTTGAGCAGAAGGCAGCACTTGCAGAAAAGTTCTGGGAAGATGTAGAAGTAGGCAAGAGATATCAGGGTGTTGTTAAGTCTCTTACCAAGTTTGGTGCATTTGCAGATATCGGCGGAGTAGACGGACTTATCCACATTTCCGAGCTTTCATGGGCAAAAATCAAGCATCCCTCCGAGGTTGTTAAGGAAGGCGATGTAGTTGATGTATATGTAATCAGCTTTGACAAGGAGACAGGTAAGATTTCTCTCGGATTTAAGAATGCTGATGACAACCCCTGGAAGAAAGCAGAGCTTCTTAAGGTTGACGATGTAATCGACTGCAAAATAGTAAGAATTGTTCCTTTTGGTGCATTCGCAGAGATATATCCCGGAGTGGATGGTCTCATTCATATTTCACAGGTTGCAGACAAGAGAATAGGCAAGGTAGAGGATGAGCTTATGATCGGTCAGCATGTTCAGGCTAAGGTTGTGGAAATCGACCTCGAGAACAAGAAAATCGGCCTCAGCATAAGAGCACTTCTTGCAAAGGAAGAACCTCAGGAGGAAGCAACCGAGGAAGCTGTTGAAGAAATAGTTGAAGAAACAGCTGCAGAAACAGCTTCAGAAGAATAATCTTAATTAACACAAAAGGGCGCATTACAAGTTAAGCGCCCTTTTTTTGATATGAGGTGATATTCAATATGAAAAAGTTAATTTCATTATTGTGTGTTTTTCTTATTGTACTTTCGGCAGTTACCGTATGCGCCGACGGAGTAAAGGATATGATGTCGGGCAAGCAGGATTTTGTTATTCTGGGTTCGGTCAAGGATATCAAGGACGGCAAGGTAACAGTTACGGTTGACCATGTTCTCGGCAGAACAGGCTCCAAACTCACGGGAACAGATATATTTGTTTCGCAGTTTTCATACTCATATTGCGATGAGCATTCCACAAGCGAGTTTCGCAGTCCCAGAATATCAGACAATATTGCCATATCTTTAAGCGAGACAGACGGCGGTATCTACAAGATGGAAAATTGTGCATACAAGGTAGATTCCAATGAGTATGCAAGCTGCAGGATTGTTGTTCACGAGGATATTCGCCAGGAAGAATGTATTAGACCTCTGCTTGAAGCAACATGCTATCTTCGCTCCAATGCCAAGGTAAAAGAATTTGAGTTTGATGAAGAGGGGAGAATATATGCAGTTTATCCCCAGACGGCAGAGCAGTGTGTTCATGTTGTCTCAGATGACGGTACGGCAGTAATTGCGGGTGATTCGCCCGATACCTTGCCCATGGTACCGCCCGCCGCCCCCACGGAAAATCCGCCCATGGAAAACAAGGACAGCCGTTGGATATTGGCACTTGCCATGCTTGGCACAGGTATAGTTGCAGGAACACTTGCAGGATATGTTATTATACTCAGAAGCAATAAGAAGCACAAAATTTAGTTTACAAAAGTGCTTCTGCAAGAATCATTTCCGTTGCAACCCATTTGTCGATTGTTCCGCCCTTAACGGCGAAATCCATATCATGACATTTGAGCATCACATTTGCTATTTTTCTTGCGCCGAGTTTTTTTGCCTGAATAAGATTGTTACGGGCATGTTTTTCATAGAGACCGCACATGGAGCAGATTTCTCTCATGGGGCGGTCTTTTAGTATAAGGAGCTTGTGATATGTTGCAAACTTACCGAATATAATATTTATTATTCTTATAGGCTCTTCACCAAGTGCTTTGAGGTCAGAAAGCTTAGTGAGAGCATTTGCGCTGTCGCCTGATGCAATATCATCAATCATCGCAAATACGCGGTTTTCGATATTTCTTGTAACAAGGCTGTTTATGATATCTTCCGAAATCTCTTCGCCCTCAGGGGTGTAGGAAATGAGCTTGTCCGCCTCGGTTTTGAGTGCGTGCATCGAGGGACCTGCCATTTCGCAGATAAGAGATGCATTTTCCAAGGATATGTTTCTTTTGCCATCTGAAAAAATCTTTGTAATCCAGCGAGTCAGATAAGTGAGGTCCTGATATTCAAACTCGCATACGGGATATGCTTTTGATATGAACTTGTATAGGGCACTTCTTTTGTCGGTTTCTGTTTCTATAAATATTATGATAAGGTATTCGGGAACATTTGATATAAGCTCTGTATAGAAGTTTTTTTGCTGTTCCGTTATCTTTTTGAAAATACCTGTGTTTTCTATAATCAGTATTTTTTTGTCACTCATGAACGGATATGAATTTACAAAGGTATCAATAACTGCCTCATCGGGAAGACTGTTATATACTTTCATAAGATTAAATTCCTTTGTGTCCTCATCTATGAGTGCGGATATGATTTTTTCGGTGTAGTATTTGGCAAGGTAGCTTTCTTCACCGCTAAAAATATACACTCTCGAAAATATTGAATTTTTGATGTCGTTTTGAATATTATACATTTAATTCACCTGCGTGTTACTTTGTTTTTATAAAGAATAAAGCTGATATTATCGCTGTATGTTCTGAGTATTTCAGAGTTTTTGTATGCCTTTAGTGTTTCGTCTGCGGGGTGAGAGTAGATGTTGTTCTTTGCACAGGAAATAACGGCATATTCGGCATTTATAAGCTCCGCGGTCTTTTCGGACATTGTACACTTGTCACCATGATGTGCAACCTTTACTATATCGCAGTCCATAAGGCTTTTACTAACACGGTATTGTGCTTTTTCCTCGGCATCGCCCATGTAGAGAATGTTATTTTCTCCGTATTTGTAGTTTATTATCATAGAGCCGTCATTTGCTGAGGTTATCAAATCCTTTGACGGATTAAGTATTGTAAATACATGGTCTTTTCCAATTCTAAGACTCTGCCCCTCGGATACATACTCTATGGAAATGCCAGCCTTTACGGCACTTTTTTGTATTTGCTTTGCAAGAGCCTTTTCATCGTGGGCAAGACTTCTTTCAGGCAGTATGAGTCTTTTTACATACCCTTCGTCAATAAGGTCGCAAATTCCGCTTGCATGGTCACTGTGATAGTGTGTAAGAAACAGAGCGTCTATCTTTTGTATATCGTGGCTTTTCAGATAGGGAATAACCTCATTTTTGCCAAATGATGAGTAGGTTTCCGAACCGCAGTCAATCATAACAACACTTCCGTCAGAGCCTCGGATTACAGAACAATCCCCCTGACCGCAGTTAAGGAAGGAAACCTCGCTGTTATTAACATTATACGATATAGTTACAATATTTGCAATGGTTATAATGACAATTAAAGCCAATCTCAGATACTTTTTCTTTATTCTGAAAATGCTGTAGGAGAGAAGCAGGGTTCCATACAGAAGCATAACAAGTGATTTTGATACATTTACATAGGAATTCGGTATCATGGCAAAAAGCTCTGCGGTAAGATTGGCAGTTTTTGCAGGAACCGAAACAGCATATGCCAGAACCTCTGTAAATGCAGACGGAAGAAACAGAGATAATAGTGCATATATGTACGAAAACGCAAGCAAAACAGGCACAACCAAAATTATAATAAGATTTGCAAAAAGACTTACCGTGGATACTCCTCCAAAGCTCATGACAGTTATGGGAAGTGTTGCAAGAGTTGCACATAATGATATTACGGCACTTTCAAGTATGTATGAAAATTTCCTTGAAGTGATATCCCGTTTTTTGATTATACGAACTCCGACAAGCACTCCGAATGTAGCACCAAATGACAACAGAAATGACAAATCCATGTAGGAATAAGGCTCGGTTATAAGTATAATTACACCTATGGCAAAGAGACTTGCCTCGGGCGAATATTCTCTCATAAAAATTCCTGCCGAGCAGAGTGCGATAGACATAAATGCCGCTCTCTCGACCGAGACCCCAAAGCCTGTAAATATAAATAAAAATGCACAAACACAGCTTGTCAGGACAAAAGGAATAATAAGTCTCATCCGTCTTCTGAGCTTTGAGGAAACAAATCCTGCAGTAAGAAGCAAGATGATTAAATTAAGATGCAGACCCGATACTGCAAGGATGTGGTATATCCCTGCCTTTTGATAATTTTCCTTGGTCCTCTCGGAAATATAGTCCTTATCGCCGGTTACAAGAGCATTAACAAGCCCTGCCTCATCGGGAGGCATATGCATGGTAATTCTTTGTGTAATTCTTTCCCGCAGAGAGTATATGCCCCTCAGCATACCTTTTTTGTGATGCGAAATTTTATATATAGCTGAATTCATCCTGACAGATGCACCCTGACTTATCGCATATGAGGAAAAATCATTTCCGCCTTCGTTGAGAGGAGCATCAAATCGGCTGACAGTTCCCGAGAGGGTCAGGGTATCGCCGATGCAAAGGTCAAGATTTTTGCCCAAATCAATGGTGACATATACAAAGCAGTTTATATCATTCTCGGCTTTGCCGATAAAGCTTACCCACTCACCGCTGTATTTTGGAACACTATGTACAGACATAGACAGAGTCATATCCTTTGGATGCTCAAATTGCTCTCGGTCCTTGGCTGATTTAAGCTCAAAATTAAGGCAGCAGAGCACCGCAATCATAAATACCAGAACATATAAAAATTTGTACAGATGATATTGTATAAATCTTCTCATTATTTCTCCCATGTTTTTATAAATTTTACCTATTTTAATATAATAACACATTTTTATTGAAATAACAACTTGATTTTATGGAATAAATGTTATATAATATTTAATTGATTGTATAGCGAGGTGAATAAATGGCAATATTTACTATGTCAGACCTGCATCTTTCTCTGGATACAGATAAATCCATGGAGGTTTTCGGATACGCTTGGGATAATTACATAAACCGTATTTATGACAGTTGGAATTCGCTCGTGGGCGAAGGAGATACAGTTCTTGTCGGCGGAGATATATCCTGGGCTATGCACCTTGCCGATTGCAGAAAGGATTTTGAGTTTCTTAATTCCCTTAGCGGAAACAAGATACTTTTTAAGGGTAACCACGATTATTGGTGGGAGAGCATGACCAAGATGAATGCATTTCTTAAGTCTAACTCCTTTGACACAATTTCTTTTTTGCAAAACGATGCAATCCTTATAGAAGATGTTCTTGTCACGGGAAGCCGAGGATGGATTCTTCCCGGCGACAGCGGATTTAGCGAAGATGATGACAAGATATACAAAAGAGAGCTTCTAAGGCTCAGGATGTCTTTGGAAAGAGGCAAAAGCATCTGTGATGCAGAGGCAGTAGTTCCCAAAATATCTGCATGTATTCTGCATTATCCGCCGTTTACGAGAGACCATATTCCCGATGAGCAAATTACATCACTTCTTAATGAATATAATGTCACGCATTGTTATTACGGGCATCTTCATTCAAACTCCGCAAAAACTGCCTTTCAGGGCAGGCACGGCTCTGTGGAGTACAGGCTGACATCAGCCGATTACCTTTCGTTTACGCCTATAAGGATAGAGCTTTGATTATGAGTGTAATCAATGCCGTAAAAGGCTTTTAATATACAGCCGATGCAATATGCACGGAAAATAATGAAATTTATTATATAGGGGGAACCTGAACAAATGAAATTATTAAAGAATGAAACAATCGAAAAGAACCAAGTAAAGCTTACAATTGAGGTAGATGCAGATGCATTTGCAAAAGCATTGGAAAAGTCCTACAAAAAGAATGTTAAGCAGATAGCTATACCCGGTTTCAGAAAGGGCAAAGCTCCCAGAGCAATTATCGAAAAGTTCTACGGCAAGAGCATATTCTTTGAGGATGCAATCAATTTTGTGTGCCCCGATGCATATGAATATGCAGTTAAGGAAGCAGGAATTGACCCTGTTGACAGACCCGAAATGGATATAGAAAAGCTCGACGATGATGGCAAGGAGCTTGTGCTTACCGCTTTAGTTACAGTAAGACCTGAGGTTGAACTCGGTCAGTATATGGGAGTTTCTGCAGAGAAGAAGAACTACAAGACAAAGGTTGCAGACATTGATGCAGAAATCAAGGCTTCCCGCGAAAAGAATTCCCGTATGGTAAATATCGATAACAGAGCAGTTAAGAAAGGTGACTTCACAGTAATCGACTTCGAAGGCTTTGTAGACGGTGTAGCTTTCCCCGGAGGCAAGGGCGTTGACCACAACCTCGAAATCGGAAGCGGTCAGTTTATACCCGGCTTTGAAGAAGCTCTTGTAGGTGCAAAGATAGGTGTAGAAAAGGAAATAGAGGTTACATTCCCCGAAGAGTACCATGCAGAAGAACTCAAGGGCAAGCCTGCTACATTCAAGGTAACAGTTAAGAGCATACAGGTTAAGGAGCTTCCTGAAGTTGATGATGAATTTGCAAAGGATCTCGGATTTGACACTCTTGATGAATATAAAGCAGACATCAAGGCAAAGCTTGATAAGGCAAATGCAGATAAGACAAGTGCGGAATTCGAAGGCAATGTAATAAAGGAAATCGTAGATGCATCCAAGGTTGATATCCCCGAGTGCATGATAGATTCTGCAATCGAAGATATGATGAGAGATTTCAGCTACAGACTTTCCTCACAGGGTCTCAGCTTTGAACAGTACATGCAGTTTACAGGCACAACTCCCGAAAGCTTTAAGGAGCAGTACAAGGAGCAGGCAGAGGAGAGAGTTAAGTCTAACCTCGTAATAAGCGAAATCGCAAAGAAAGAAAATGTAGTAGTTACAGACGAGGATGTAGAAAAGGAGCTTAATAACATGGCAGAAATGTATGGCATGGAAATAGATAAGCTCAAAGAATTCATAAAAGATGGCGAGCTTGAAAACCTCAAGGAAGAATTAAAGCTCAAGAAGGCAGTAACACTCGTTGTTGATGCAGCTAAGGTTAAGAGAGCTGCAAAGAAGAAGGAGGAAAACGAATAATATGAGTCTTGTACCAATGGTTGTTGAACAAACTAACAGAGGAGAGCGTTCTTATGACATATATTCCCGCCTTTTGAAAGACAGGATTATATTCTTAAGCGATGAAGTAAATGATGTAACAGCATCTCTTGTAGTTGCACAGATGCTTTTCCTTGAAGCTGAGGATCCCGACAAGGATATCAATCTTTATATCAATAGTCCCGGCGGCTCCATCACAGCAGGTATGGCCATATATGACACCATGCAGTATATAAAGTGTGATGTTTCAACAATTTGTATTGGTATGGCAGCTTCTATGGGAGCATTTCTGCTTGCGGCAGGTACCAAGGGCAAGAGATATGCTCTGCCTAACAGCGAGGTTATGATTCATCAGCCTCTTGGCGGTATGCAGGGTCAGGCAACAGACATCAAGATACATGCAGAACGCATCATCAAGATGAAAGAAACCCTGAACAAAATCCTCAGCGAAAGAACAGGCAAGCCCTATGAGCAGATATGCCTTGACACAGAGAGAGATAACTTCATGTCTGCTATGGAAGCTAAGGAATATGGTTTGGTTGACGAGGTTATAGAAAAGAGAAAATAAGTCAGACAGGGCATAAAAAACATACAGCAAAAGGTTTTTTATGCCCTTGATTTTGAATTTATGAGGTGTTTCATTAAATGAGCGAAAAACATAATAACATTTCCTGCTCCTTTTGCGGAAAAACACAGGATTTGGTTACTCGGCTCATAGCGGGTCCAAGCGGTAATGTATATATTTGCAACGAATGTATAGATGTATGCAATGATATTCTTGATGCAGAACTTGACATTTTTGAGCAGGAGGAAGCACTATCCATGGAGGAGCTTCCCAAACCCCGTGATATCAAGGAAATTCTTGATATGTATGTCATAGGTCAGGACGAAGCCAAGAAGAAGCTTGCCGTTGCCGTATATAACCATTACAAGAGGATCAACAGCATAGCCGATACAGATGGCGATGCAGAGCTTACAAAGAGCAATATCCTTATGGTAGGTCCCACAGGCTCGGGTAAGACTCTTCTTGCACAGACACTTGCCAAAATTATCGATGTTCCGTTTGCAATAGCGGACGCCACATCGCTTACAGAAGCAGGCTATGTGGGAGAGGATGTAGAAAATATTCTTCTCAAGATTATTCAGGCGGCAGACTATAATATAGAGCGTGCACAAAAGGGCATCATATATATAGATGAGATAGACAAAATTGCACGAAAGTCCGAAAATCCCTCTATAACCCGTGATGTAAGCGGTGAGGGAGTACAGCAGGCACTTCTTAAGATTTTGGAAGGTACTGTTGCGTCGGTTCCCCCTCAGGGCGGAAGAAAGCATCCTCAGCAGGAGTTTATACAGATTGATACAACCAATATACTCTTTATCTGCGGAGGAGCCTTTGACGGTCTGGATAAGATTATAGAAAGGCGTACAGGCAAGAAGTCTCTTGGTTTCGGAGCAGAAATTCAGTCCAAGGCAACCAAGGATGTCGGAGAGCTTTTTAAGGAGCTTCAGCCTCAGGATTTGCTCAGATTCGGTCTTATCCCCGAATTTGTCGGCAGACTTTCTGTAAATGTTTCCCTTGAGAGCCTTGACAGAGATGCAATGATTGCAATCCTTACAGAGCCAAAGAATGCTCTTGTAAAGCAGTATATAAAGCTTCTCAGCATGGACGGAGTAAATCTTGAATTTGAGCCTGAGGCTCTGGAGGCTATTGCAGATAAGGCAATAGAGCGTAAGACAGGTGCAAGAGGTCTGCGTTCGATTATGGAGGATGTAATGGCAGAGGTTATGTACCGTGCCCCCTCTGAGAGCAATCTCAAAAAGTGCGTAATAACCAAAGAGTGTATTACAGACGGTACTATGCCGAAGCTTATCGGCAGTGCTAAGGCAAAAATAAGTCAAAAATCAGTATCGTAATCAAGGGGATGTAAAAAAAGCGCAGAGCGCTTATAGGCTTATTGGATTATTATCCATAATTATAAATAACAGTAAAACAAATAAATTTATGTAGAAATCTGCATTTTTGCAGATTTCTCATATTTTTAGCCTATAAGCTCTAAGCGAACTTCACCTCTCGCCGTACTTTTGTACGCCTTCGGGTACCCTCAAATGAGGCAAATGCCCATTTGAGTTCAGTTCACTTATTCTGCATCTTTTTTTACACCCCTTGGTCTTTTAGGAGATAATAAGTATGAGAACATATCATATACCCATATTCGTTCCACATAAGGGATGTCCGCATGATTGTGTGTTTTGTAACCAGAGACATATTACAGGTCACGATGCAGAGGTCACGGGCGAGGATGTTTCAAGGATTATAGAAGAATATCTGGAAACAATGGATAGCGACGCATATATAGAGGCGGCATTTTTCGGCGGAAGCTTTACGGGAATTGACATAGAAAAACAAACAGAGCTTTTGAGCTCGGCATACTCATATGTAAAAGACGGCAGAATTAACGGTATCCGTTGTTCTACAAGACCCGACTATATAGATAATGATATCCTTGATAATCTCAAAAGTTTTTCCGTAACCTGCATAGAGCTTGGAGTTCAGTCTACCGATACTGAGGTACTCAAAAACAGCAGGAGGGGTCATAGCTTTGATGATGTCAGGGAGGCATCACAGCTTATCAAATCATATGGGATAGAGCTTGGACTTCAAATGATGATGGGACTTCCCGGAGACAGCAGAGACAAGATGCTAAGAACTGCACAGGACTTAATTGACCTTAATCCCTCATGCATAAGAATATATCCGACACTTGTTGTAGACGATACTGCGCTTAAGACTATGTACATGGATGGAAGATATGTTCCGCTCGGTATTGAGGAAACAACCGATATATTAAGCGAAATTATACCTATGTTTGAAAGGGAAGGAATAGATATAATAAGAGTTGGTCTGCAGACAACAGACGATATCAATGCAGATACCGTAAATGGTCCGTATCATCCTGCCATACGCGAGCTTGCAGAGGGAAGAATAATACGAAAGCTCTTGGAGGAGCATGTTGACGGTGGGGATATAACCGTATGTGCACATCCATCAAGGGTGTCGCAGGTGTACGGACACAAAAAGTGCAACAGAATATATTTTGAGGATAAATACGGCATCGGAATACTTGTAGAAAGCGACTGCAAAATGGACATGGACAAGTTAAAAATAAATGACAAAATTGTTGCAATTTATTAGGTCTTGTGGTAAAATAATTGTGTATGATTTTTAGTGTAGCAGAGGTGTTTTTGTGTACTTAAAAGGCATTAAAATGCAGGGATTCAAATCCTTTGCAGATAAAATTTACCTTGATTTTAATCCGGGTATTACCGCCATTGTAGGTCCCAACGGATCGGGAAAAAGTAATATTTCTGATGCCATCCGTTGGGTTATGGGTGAGCAAAGTGTCAAATCCCTTCGTGGTAGTAAAATGGAAGATGTTATTTTTTCCGGTACTCAGCTTCGCAAACCGTTGGGTTATGCTTATGTTGCGATTACATTAGATAATTCCGATCAACAGC
>JAZSFO010000006.1:0-4000 GCA_045532255.1 Clostridia bacterium
TGCCCTTCTTGACAAGGTTCTCGGAAAACTTGCAAAAGATGACACACCTGCATATGAAATTCTGGAAAGTTTTAAGGGTGCGGACCTTGAATACAAAGAATATGTACCTCTCTTTGATTTTGTAACACCTGTTTGCGAAAAACAGAAAAAGAAGGCACATTATATAACCTGCGACAGCTATGTAACAATGTCTGACGGTACAGGTATTGTTCATATAGCTCCTGCATTTGGTGAGGACGATGCCAATGTCGGCAGAAAGTATGACCTTCCTTTTGTACAGTTTGTAGACGAGGCAGGTAATCTTACAGAAGAGACCCCCTACAAGGGCATGTTTGTAAAGGATGCAGACCCTGTCGTTCTTACAGACCTTGACAAAGCAGGGCTCCTCTTTGATGCACCCAAGTTTGAGCATGACTATCCTTTCTGCTGGAGATGCGATACACCTCTTATCTACTATGCAAGAGACTCTTGGTTTATCAAGATGACAGCTGTTAAGGATGACCTCATCCGCAACAACAATACAATCAACTGGATACCCGAAAGCATCGGTAAGGGCAGATTCGGTGACTGGCTCAACAATGTACAGGACTGGGGCGTAAGCCGTAACAGATATTGGGGTACACCGCTCAATATATGGGAATGTGAATGCGGACACCGTCACTCCATAGGCTCCATAGCAGAGCTTAAGGAAATGAGCTCTAACTGTCCTGATGACATTGAGCTTCACAGACCATGGATTGATGCTGTTACAATCAAATGTCCCGAGTGCGACAAGGAAATGACAAGAGTAAAGGAAGTTATAGACTGCTGGTTTGACTCAGGTGCAATGCCATTTGCTCAGTGGCACTATCCCTTTGAAAACAAAGAGATATTTGAAGAAACATTCCCCGCCAAGTTTATAAGCGAGGCAGTTGACCAGACAAGAGGATGGTTCTACTCACTTCTTGCAGAATCCACTCTCCTCTTTAACAAAGCACCTTATGAGAATGTTATAGTTCTCGGTCATGTTCAGGACGAAAACGGACAGAAAATGTCCAAGTCCAAGGGTAATGCAGTAGACCCGTTTGAAGCATTGGAAACTTTTGGTGCAGATGCCATTAGATGGTACTTCTACTCCAACTCTGCTCCGTGGCTTCCCAACAGATTCCACAGCGGTGCAGTAATTGAAGGTCAGAGAAAGTTCCTTGGAACTCTCTGGAACACATATGCATTCTTCATACTCTATGCTAATATAGACAAGTTTGATGCAACCAAATATACACTTGATTATTCAAGCCTTTCTGTAATGGATAAGTGGTTACTTTCCAAACTCAATTCACTCGTTAAGGAAGCTGACGAAAATCTTGAGAATTACAAAATTACGGAAACCGCAAGAATACTTCAGGAATTCACAGACAAGCTCAGTAACTGGTATGTAAGAAGAAGCAGAGAGAGATTCTGGGTTAAGGGCATGCCTCAGGATAAGATTAACGCGTACATGACCCTCTATACCGCAATAGTTACTCTCTGCAAGGTATCTGCTCCTATGATACCCTTTATGACAGAGGATATATACAGAAACATGGTATGCTCCATAGACAAGAATGCTCCCGAAAGCATACATCTTTGTGACTACCCTGTATGTGACAACAGCCTTATTGACAAGGACCTGGAAGCACACATGGACGAGGTTCTTGATATCGTTGTTCTTGGCCGTGCGGCAAGAAACACATCCGCAATCAAGAACAGACAACCGATAGGCAAAATGTATATTAAGACAAATTCCAGCGAGCTTGACAGCTTCTACACAGACATTATCGCAGAAGAGCTTAATGTAAAGAAGGTTGAATATACAGACAGCACAGACGGTTTTGCAAGCTATACCCTTAAGCCGCAGCTCAAGACTGTGGGACCCAAGTACGGCAAATTCCTCGGAAAGATTAGAGAGATGCTTCCCGCACTTGACGGCAACACCGCTGTAAAAGAGCTTGAAGCAAACGGATTTATCACACTCGATATTGACGGCGAAGCTCTTAAGTTTGAAAAAGAAGATTTGCTTATAGAATCCGCAAAAGCTGACGGTTACTGCACAGAATCCGACAAGGGAATAACAGTTGTTCTTGAGACAACCCTTACACCCGAGCTTATTGAGGAAGGCTTTGTAAGAGAAATCATAAGCAAAATACAGTCAATGCGTAAGGATTCGGGCTTTGAGGTTATGGACCACATAAGCATATATGTAAGCGGAAATGATAAAATAGCAGAAATCGTGGCTAAGAATGCAGAATTCATTAAGGATGAGGTTATGTCAGATAACATCATAATCGAATCCGAATGTGCAAATTCAAAGGAATGGAATATCAACGGCGAAAAAGTTACAATCGGTGTTGAGAAAAACTAATTTATAAATATATCTAATAAAGGAGTGTAAATCATGCAGAAAATTTACGAAGGAAAAACAAAAGATGTTTACAAACTTGAAAACGGCAATGTGCTGCTCAAATTCAAGGACGACTGCACAGGCAAAGACGGGGTTTTTGATCCCGGCGAGAACACAGTAGGTCTCAAGATTGACGGTATAGGCAAAGAAAACCTCAAAACTTCTATCCACTATTTTGAGCTTCTTAAGAATGCAGGCATAAAGACACATTATGTAAATGCAGATGTAGAAAACGCTACAATGGAAGTTCTTCCAGGCGAAGTGTTCGGTCACGGTCTCGAAGTTATCTGCCGTCTTGTTGCTACAGGAAGCTTTATTCGCAGATACGGCGAATATATTGAAGACGGTACAGTTCTTGAGGGCGGATATGTAGAATGTACATTCAAGAATGACGAAAAGGGCGATCCCCTTGTAACAGGCGAAGGTCTTGCGGCACTTGGTGTTATGAGCCCCGAAATGTTCGAAAGCATGAAGGAACAGACACTTAAGATTACAAAGATTGTTGCAGACGACCTCAAGTCAATCGGTCTTGACCTTTGGGATATCAAGTTTGAATTCGGTTACAACAACAACGAAGTTATCCTTATTGACGAAATTGCATCAGGCAACATGAGAGTATATAAGGACGGAAAGATTGTAGAGCCTGTTGAACTTACTAAGCTCATACTCAACAGATAATAACCAAGGGAATGTAAAATAAAGCGCAGAACGCTTATAGGCTTGTTTACTGATTTTCCATGATGTTATATAACATCAAAACAAATAATTTTTATGTAGAAATCTGCATTTTTTTGCAGATTTCTCTTTTTTTAGCCTATAAGCTCTAAGCGAACTTCACCACTCGACGTACTTTTGTACGCCTTCGGGTATCCTCAAATAAGGCAAATGCCTCATTTGAGTTCTGTTCGCTTAGGCTGCATCTTTTTTTACATCCCCCTATAAAACCCTTCTCCATAAACCTCTTTGACATCTGTTATTACAACAAAAGCCCCTTGGTCTACGTTTCGGACTGTCTCAAGGACTCTAGGGACTTCTCTTGGATTTACGGCACAATAAAGCATAAGTAAATCTCTGTTTTTGTACATACCGCAGCACCTGATGCCCGTTACTCCTCTTTCGTGCACCGACATGATTTTCTCTGCTATAAGGTGACTTACGGGCGATATAATATTAAGAACCTTTGCCGACTTACCAAAGGATATAACGGCATCGCAAACCTTTGAGGATATATACAAGCTAAGCACAGAATACATGGTTATGCTGAGACTTCTAAACACTATCCCTGCCCCTGCAATAATTAAACAATCGATAAACAAAATAATATTTGCAACCGATATATGAGGAAATTTCTTATGAAGCATTATACTTAATAAATCCGTTCCGCCCGTAGACCCTCCGTATCGTATTACAAGACCGATACCGAGACCCAATATCACACCGCCTGCAACAACCGACAAAAATGTATCCTCCGTATAGGTGGGAAAATACGAGCACACCTCAAAATAAAGAGTGAGAGACAGTATTCCAACCACCGTCAAAAAAAGCGCCCTTTTGCCGAGAAGCCTGAAGCCAAAGACAAAG
>JAZSFO010000023.1:0-4094 GCA_045532255.1 Clostridia bacterium
CAAAAAGTGATATTTGCGAAAATTTACTATTAGGCATGATTTTTTCTCCGTTTTTTGTTTGGTTTATTGATTTTAACAACTTAATTATACCATAAAAACGGAGAAAAATCATCATATATTTAATGCAAAAAGCCGCTTGAAGTCTGGCTTTTCAGACTTTTACAAACGGCTAATAATATGTTTTGAAAAGGAGACTATTTAAGTGAAAAAGGAAATAAAATATGTATTAAGTGCCATTGGCGAGCATTTTTTTTATGCATTGATATCACTTGTTATGGTGTTTATACTTGGTACTATGTTTAAGAAGTGCCTTTGGGTTGTAAAAATCATTGCATCGTTATTATATCTGTCAACAGTATATTCGTCAGGATGGGCAAATGCTGGCAGGGATTTCCGTGCAGCCAAGGCTGCCGCAAGAGAAACAGGCAGCGATAAAATAGAATTTCACATATCAAGAGGCTTTGTATATCCTCTGGGTCTCCTTGCAGTTTCCGTTATGATGCTTATACTGAATGTGGTTTTGGGTTCTTATTTTACCGTAATATTCAGAATATATAACTTTGCTTTTTTATTCTTTCTCGATACCAAGCTAATGCCGAAACTTGCGCTGGAAATTATAATAACTGTTCTTCCGTATATCCTGTACGGCTTGGGATATATCGCAGGCAAGGACAAGAAGGTATTTGTTACCAAGCATCTGTATAAGCTCGTATACAAAACAAAAAAATGAAGACAAAACAAATATCAAAAGATAATTAAAAAAGCAGGCAAATCAAGGATTTCCTTTGAATTGCCTGCTTTTTTGTTTTAGTGTCCGCAGTGCTCACAGCAACCGTCACATTTCATAACCTTTTTGTCAATACCCTGTCTGTCATAATAATTCTGAATAGCGGCACTTATTGCTTCCTCTGCAAGAACGGAGCAGTGTACCTTTACGGGAGGAAGACCGTCGAGGGCTTCCATTACGGCTTTGTTTGTTATATTCAGTGCCTCGTCAACGGTTTTGCCCTTTACAAGCTCTGTTGCCATACTGCTTGTTGCAATCGCTGCACCGCATCCAAAGGTTTTGAACTTAACATCTGTTATAACATCATCTTCAATTTTCATATACATTTTCATTATATCGCCGCATTTTGCATTTCCTACCTGACCTACGGCGTTGGCATCTTCCAATTCTCCTACATTTCGGGGATTGGTAAAGTGATCCATAACCTTTTCTGAATACATGTTATTTATCTCCCTTCACAGCCTCATAAAGAGGTGACATTTGTCTTAGTTTTTCTACAATTTCACAAAGTTTATCCAAGGTGTAGTCTATTTCTTCGTATGTGTTTTCTTCACCGATGGTAATTCTTAGCGAGCCGTGTGCTGTCTCATGCTTAAGTCCTATTGCAAGAAGCACATGAGAGGGGTCGAGCGAGCCTGATGTACATGCAGAACCCGAGGATGCGGCAATGCCGTTTATATCCAGCCACAAAAGGAGCGATTCGCCCTCAATGAAATCAAACGAAAAGTTGATGTTGTTGGGAAGTCTGTCAGTTCTGTGACCGTTTAGTCTGCAGCAGGGAATTCTCTTCTCTATGTTTTCTATGATATAGGTCTGCATCTTTCTTAAGTATGCAGATTTTTCTTCCATTTCGGAGTCTGCAATTTCAAGAGCTTTTGCAAGGCCTATGATACCCGCTATGTTTTCTGTACCTGCTCTTTTTCTCTTTTCCTGTGCGCCGCCTTCAATGAGGTTGTCTATCCATACGCCCTTTCGTATATAAAGTGCACCGACGCCCTTTGGCCCATTGAATTTATGTGCCGAAAGCGACAGCATATCAACACCGAGAGCCTTTACATCTATGGGTACTGCACCCACAGCCTGAACTGCATCCGTGTGCATAATAATACCCTTTTCCTTGGCTATTGATGCAATTTCTGCTATTGGTTCTATTGTGCCTATTTCATTGTTGGCAAACATTATTGATATAAGAATTGTTGTGTCCTTTATTGCATTTCTTACATCTTCGGGGTTTACCTTTCCGTCACTGTCTACAGGAAGATAGGTAACCTCAAAGCCTTCCTTTTCCAGTGCGGCGCATGTGTGGAGAACAGCATGATGTTCTATGGAGGTTGTTATTATATGGTTGCCCTTTGCCCTGTTTCGTCTTGCACAGCCTTTTATCGCCCAATTATCCGCCTCGGAGCCTGATGCGGTAAAGTATATTTCGTCTGCATTCGCACAGAGAGCCTTCGCACATTTTTCTCTTGCACCTTCAAGTGCTTCTTTGGACTTCTGCCCGAGTGAATATACGGTTGATGCATTACCGTATATTTCGGAATAATAGGGAAGCATTTCCTTTAATACTTCTTCCTTTACTGCGGTTGTAGCCGCATGATCCAGATATATGTTCGTTGCCATGTGTATTCCTTCTTTCAATCTGATGTTTTATAGCCTTCATCGTCATAGAGGTTATCGCCTGACGCCGCAGATGTAGCAAGAAAATCGCATCTTTCATTTTCGGGATGCCCATCGTGACCCTTGACCCAGAGCATTGTAACCTCATGTCTTTCAAGCTGTGCAGAAAGTCTTTTAAGCAAATCAATATTTTTTGCCATGTCCGAGCCTTTTCTGCGCCAGCCGTTAGCCTGCCATTTCTTAAGCCATCCGAGATTAACGGAGTCAACAAGATACTTGGAATCGCTGTACAGCTCTACCTTGCAGGGTTCCTTGAGCATTTCCAGAGATGTTATTGCTGCAAGAAGCTCCATTCTGTTGTTGGTAGTAAGCTTGTATCCTTGACTTATTTCCTTAGCTGTTTCGCCGTATTTAAGAATTGCACCGAAACCGCCTTTTCCGGGATTGCCTCTGCAGGCACCGTCTGTAAAAATTGTAACTAATTTCATAATCAGAAATCTCTGTCCTTTTTTATATCTGTTCTTAAATTGTCTGAAAATTCTGCGGTAATTTCTTCTTCCTCTTCATCTTTCCTTGCAACAGATATCATATGCTTGTCAATGGTCGGATAAACCGCAAAAACTGTAATAAATCCAAACAGCGAAAAGAACATTGTTATAAATATTATAATCCTTAAAAGCAGAATGGGCATGAGGTAAAGACCCAGAAGAAGTGCCAGACATACGATGCTTATAAATAAGTTAAGCGGGAGCTTTGCTATAGCGAAGATAAATGCGTTTCTGTATATATCCTTAAGCTTCATGTCGAATGTGACAATCATTGTGTTTACATAGAATTCCATCCATGTAAACAGAATAATCATGATAAGTATGAGCCATGCAAGATACGAGTTGAGAAGACCTATTTCCAGAATATTTGCCCTGTAAATTCCGTATGCGTTAATGAAAAAGTAGTAAAGAATGAGAACCAGAGCACCGTTAATAACGCCCTTTTTGTAGTTTAAGCGGGTGTGCTTCTTAAAGTCATGCCATATCCATGCGTGTTCTCTTCTCTGTATGTTTCTAAGCACAAAGGTAAAACCGAGTGTTGCGGGAAATGTTGTGAATACAGAGAGTACAATAAGTCCGAGACTGAGAACATCAATGCTTCCGGGTGTTCTAAGAACAATAAGTGTGCTTGATGTAACATCTATCTCAAAGCAGAGATATAATCCCAGCATCAGCGGAAGAGATGCTATGATATAGAGAATGTTAAGCAGACATAGCTTAGAAAACTGTCCCCAGTATATTTCAAAAAACTGCCAGAAGCGGTGCTTCTGCGGTCCGTCCTTGCTTACACCAGGACCGGGCTTGTTGTAATTGACACTAAATAAACCCATATCTTGTCCTTTCTGACATGAAAATGTCTAAAAAAGTTTCATTCATATGTAAAAACACAATACATTATCTATTATAGCACAAATTTCAAAAAAATCAATTTAATTCGTCAAATTTTTATAAAGGTTTACATTTCGGTAAAATTTATACATTTACACAAAAAAATATATATGAAATTTGTTGAATTTCCAATTAAAAAATGTTACAATAGTTTTATAATATAAATTAGGTGATTGTAAAATTAACAGCAAAAATGATTAACATAACTCAATCATCAGAAGAATTGATGCAATCAGGTAAAAAACCTAAAAGAG
>JAZSFO010000077.1:0-28259 GCA_045532255.1 Clostridia bacterium
GCTTATTTGGGTTACGCATTTTTGAAAATTAGTAGGTTTCTAAGCTATTATTTTTATAATTTCCCAGACTAAAATCCATTGTTTCTCACAGTAAAATCCACTATTTACGAGCAGTGGACGTTACTTTGGGAATTTTCCAAAGGGACTATATCACTTATACAATAACGAAATAGTTGAAACGAGCCTTGGAAATTTGTTCCAAGGCTCACATTTCTCTTATTACTTTTTGTTTTCACTAAGTAATTTTTTTTGAATTCTTGCAGGTACAATGAGTACCAAAGCGGAAATAATAACAATTACTGTTAAAACTGCTCCGTATGTTGACCAGCTCGTAAGTTCAACAAGTCTTGCAATACCATAAGAAACAATTACATATGCTGATGCCATTCCGGCGTTTAATATACCCGCAGCAGTACCGCTTTTTCCATATTTTGAAAATGTCATAGTATAGTTTGTTCTCATTAACCCACCAAATGAGTCAAGTGCCGCTACTGCACAAAGAGAGAATACAACGCTGTATGTAGATATTCTTCCTACAAAAATAATAAGTGCTATAAATGGTAATGTAATGAAAAGAGAATACTTCCATATTCTTATAAAATTATTAATTCTGGCAACTAATTTTCCTGCCACAAGTGTACCGATTATTCCAGATATTATGAGAAGTATATTTAATAAATTACCAAGCGATGGTGAAATATTATTATAGCTTTCAACAAGCATTATCGGTGTCAGAGATGAACGAGACTGAACAACAATAGTTGCAAGTACCGTTGCCGCAAGTACATAATAAAAGCCGCCCTTTGATAAAATCTGTCCCAATGTTAGTGTATGATTTTGATTATCATTTGTATTTTGCTCTACAGGTTTATCCCACTTCATATACGGATTAAGGTGTTTCTCGTAAATATGTAAGCAAATTGCAAGTACAAAAAGAACTGCTGCCGAAATAGCAAAATTATATTGCCATTTCGGAACAAAGGCTGCAATAAGATACGAAAAGACAAGGCCGCCTGTAGCAGACAAAGAAATGTAGAAAGCCATGGGTTTTCTGTCGCTTCTGACAAGCTGTGATGAAACAATCTTAAATGTTGCGGGCCATATACCAAATTGCACTATAGCGTTGAATGCCCATGAAAAGAGCATTACATAGTAGTTTTGATTAAAAAATATTATAGCATTTGAAATTGCAGAACCGATTAGTCCTATTTTGATTATGCGTTCAGGACTGAATTTATCCGAATATATACCCCCTACTATTTGAAGTGGTGTATATATAAGATAGAAAACAGATGTTATTAAACCCGTCTGTGATTTAGTAAGAATACCTTCTGTAACAATATCTGCCATAGAACTGGAATATGCATTTTTCGTCATGTATACTAAGGCATACATAAGCCATATAAATACAAAGAAGTGCCTGCTTACTGTTTTTGATTCCAAATGAATATTTACATTTTTGTCAATATCAATTTTGTTTGTTATATTTGTATCCATTATTTTCACCCATGAAAACGGGACCATTAAAAATTTCTTTTTAACAGTCCCGAAATAATTATTTATTATTTACTGGAACTTCTGTCTGTATAATGTGTATGGAGAAGGTCATGTGCCTTATGGCTTCCGGGTTCGCCGAAGAATTCCTTGTACATAAGCTGTACATTGGGGTTAAGATGTGATTTTCTTATTGTGCTTGCTTCGTCTTCGGAATAGAGGGCACCTGCTCTCTTAGCCTTAACATCAACAGTAGCCTTTGTTCTGGAATCAACAATCGGCTGACCGCCGCCGTTGATACATCCACCGGGGCATGCCATGATTTCGATGAAGTCATAATGTTCGCCGTTTTTAACCTTGTCAAGAATAATTCTTGCATTCTTGGTTCCGTGAACAACAGCAACCTTAACATCCTTGCCTGCAATCTTGAGTGTTGCTTCCTTTACGCCTTCAAGTCCGCGAACAGCAGTAATATTGAGGTCAGAGAGTTCTTTGCCTTCAAGGATTTCGTATACGGTACGGATAGCAGCTTCCATAACACCGCCTGTTGTACCGAAGATAACACCTGCACCGGATGCTTCGCCAAAGGGCTGGTCAAATTCTTCGTCGGGAAGATTTGCAAAATCAATACCTGCCTGCTTAATCATCTTTGCAAGCTCTCTTGTTGTAAGGGATGCATCAATATCCTTGATACCGTCCTTTGCAAATTCTTCTCTGCTTGCTTCAAACTTCTTTGAGGTACAAGGCATAATAGCAACAGAATAGATGTTTTCCTTTGCGATATTTGCCTTTTCTGCATAGTAAGATTTAATAACTGCACCAAACATTTCCATAGGTGATTTGCAGCTGGAAAGGTTACCGAGGAATTCTGGATAATAATGCTCACAGAATTTAACCCAGCCGGGTGAACAAGATGTGATGATAGGAAGATTTTCCTGCTTGGTAAATCTGTTTATAAATTCTGTGCCTTCTTCCATAATTGTAAGGTCAGCACTTGTATCTGTATCAAATACCTTGTCAAAACCAAGTCTCTTGAGTGCAGCAACCATCCTGCCTGTAACGGGTGTTCCGATAGGAAGACCGAATTCTTCGCCAAGAGCCGCTCTTACAGCAGGAGCTGTCTGAACAACAACATGCTTTTCTTCGTTGTCTATTGCGGAAAGAACCTGAGGAATGTCGTTCTTTTCATAGAGAGCACCAACAGGACAGGAAACAATACACTGACCGCAGAATATACAGCCAACTTCGTTAATCTTCTTTTCGAATGCAGATGTAACATGTGTTTTGAATCCACGCTCAACACATCCGATTACAGATATTGCCTGATTGTTACATGCAGCAACGCAACGACGGCAAAGGATACATTTGTTGTTATCTCTTACAAGAGATGTTGAACCGCAATCAAGTTCATAAGGAATGTTTTCACCCTCGTATCTGAGGTCTTCTACACCAAGCTCGTCAGCAAGCTGCTGAAGCTCACAATTTCTGTTTCTGGGACAGGTAAGACACTTCTTTTCGTGGTTGGAAAGAATAAGCTCAAGTGTAGCTTTTCTTGCTTTTCTTACCTTGGGGGTGTTTGTGTATATTTCAAGTCCTTCGGACACAGGATATACACAAGCCGCCTGCAGTGCCCTTGCACCTTTGATTTCAACAAGACACATTCTGCATGCACCAATCTGGTTGATGTCTTTGAGATAGCAGAGTGTGGGAATATGAATGTTTGCATCTCTTGCAGCATCAAGGATGGTGTAAGAGGCAGGAACGCTATATTCTTTATCATTAATTTTAATGTTTACCATTTCCATCTTATTTACCCTCCTTATTTGTAAATTGCTTTCTTGGGACAGCTATCAAGACAAGCACCGCACTTGATACATTTTTCTGCATCAATTGTGTGAACCTGCTTGAGAGCACCCGAAATAGCACCAACGGGACATGTTCTTGCACATTTTGTACATCCGATACACTTATCCGGGTCAATCTTGATGGATACGAGTGCCTTACATACACCTGCAGGACACTTCTTGTCAACAACATGAGCAATATATTCGTCTCTGAAGTATCTGAGTGTGCTCAGGATAGGATTAGGTGCTGTCTGTCCGAGACCACAGAGTGCAGAATCCTTGATGATATAGCAAAGCTCTTCGAGTTTGTCAATATCTTCAAGAGTACCGTTGCCCTCAGTAATCTTATTAAGGATTTCAAGAAGTCTCTTAGTACCTATACGGCAGGGAGCACATTTACCGCAGGATTCGTCAACTGTAAATTCAAGGAAGAATTTTGCAATATCAACCATACAGGTGTCTTCGTCCATTACGATAAGTCCGCCCGAACCCATCATGGAGCCAATGCTTATAAGCGAGTCATAGTCGATGGGTGTGTCTATAAGTGACATAGGGATACATCCGCCGGAAGGTCCGCCTGTCTGCGCAGCCTTGAACTGTTTGCCGTTGGGGATACCGCCGCCGATTTCGTATACAATTTCTCTGAGTGTTGTACCCATAGGAATTTCTACGAGACCAGTGTTATTGATTTTACCGCCGACAGCAAATACCTTTGTACCTGCACTCTTTTCTGTACCGATTGACTTGAACCATTCGGAACCGTTATTAATAATTGCAGTTATATTTGCGTATGTCTCAACATTATTGAGAAGTGTAGGCTTTCCGAAAAGACCCTTTACTGCAGGGAACGGAGGTCTTGGTCTCGGCTCGCCTCTGTGACCTTCGATAGAAGTCATAAGAGCAGTTTCTTCACCGCAAACAAATGCGCCTGCACCGAGTCTTAATTCCATATCAAATGAGAAATCTGTACCAAAGATGTTCTTACCGAGTAATCCGTATTCTCTTGCCTGCTCTATAGCAATATTAAGTCTGCTAACTGCAATCGGATACTCTGCACGGATATATACATAACCCTGATCAGCGCCGACAGCAAATGCAGCAATTGCCATAGCTTCTATGAGAGAGTGAGGATCGCCCTCAAGTATACTTCTGTCCATGAATGCACCGGGGTCACCCTCGTCGGCATTACATGCAACATACTTCTTATCATTTACAGAATTTGCAGTGAATTGCCACTTAAGTCCTGTGGGGAACCCGCCGCCGCCTCTACCTCTGAGTCCTGATGCCTTGATTTCATCAATAACCTCCTGAGGCTTCATTTCTGTAAGAACCTTACCGAGTGCAGTATAACCGCCAAAAGCAATGTATTCATCGATTTCTTCGGGATTGATAACACCGCAGTTTCTGAGTGCTATACGCTGCTGCTTCTTGTAGAAATCAACCTCGTTAAGAGATTTGATGTTGTTATCATCAACAACTGTCTCTTTGTAGAGAAGTCTCTTTACAATTCTACCCTTGAGAAGATGTTCTTCAACTATTTCAGTTACATCATCTTCTGTTACCATGCTGTAAAAAGCACCTTCGGGGTAAACAATTACTATCGGACCCAAAGCGCAGAGACCGAAGCAACCTGTTCTTATAACCTTTATTTCTTCCGAAAGACCTTTTTCTGCAAGGCAGGATTCAAATTTATCAATTATTTTTTCACTTCCTGAAGAGGTACAACCGGTACCGCCGCAGACAAGGACATGAGCTCTTGCTAAATCCATTTGAATTATCCCCCTTATTTATCATTTGCACCGACGGTGTATTCATTTATTACCTTGCCGTTAACTAGAGTATCATTAACAACCTTAACTGCCTTTTCTGCAGTCATTTTTACATAAGTAATCTTTTCACCATCCGGCATATACACTTCAACGATTGGTTCTAACTTACAAAGACCGATACAGCCTGTCTGTGTAACAAAAACCTTTTCGCCGAGATTTCTCTTTTCGATTTCTTCCATCATGGCTTTGAGAACGGGTCTTGCACCTGCTGCAATACCGCATGTAGCCATACCTACAACAACACGAATGCTGCTATCATCATCTTTCCTGAGATTGATCTTTGCTAAAGTTTTATTTCTTAATTCTTCGAGCTGAGCTAAACTTTTCATTTATATTGCACCTCCGTATAAATTTTCGATTTGTTCTGTTACATATCCCTCTATCCAGCCAAGAACATCATTATTTGACAGTTCTATCTCAGGACCGAGCATTTCTCTCATTTCCTTTGTAGAAAGTGTAAATTCTGTGCCATCAAAGCTGTGAGTGTATATGTAATCAATTTTGTCATTTCCGCCAATAATTGTTGACATGGTTGAAGCCATATCCCCTATTGGCTGTCTGTCAATGCTGTCATAAACAAAATATGCTTTGACACATGTGCCTTCATTGATTTTTGAAGTAATTTCCAAATGACCGCCCGTAAGTTCACAAGCGCTTTTAAGCAGTGAAAGTCCGAGGCCAACCTTTCGGGTTGTACGAGTGGTGCGAAAGGGATTGACTACATCTTTCAAAAATTCTTCATCCATTCCGCAACCATTGTCCTCTATTACTATACTGAGCTGATTTTTATCAGTGTCTTCGTTTATGATTATTTCAACAAGCGAAGAACCTGCTTTTATAGAATTTTGGACAATATCCAGAATATGCAACGAAAGTTCTGTCATTGGATTAGTCTGCGTATTTTGCGAGTATATCTTCTACATCATCTACTGTAAGTCTGCCGTATACTTCCTCGTTAACCGTAAGTACAGGTGCAAGACCGCATGCACCGATACATCTTGTAGCCTCGAGAGAGAATTTGCCGTCCGATGTACATTCGCCTACATCGATGTTAAGTTTTTCTTTGATTTTTTCAATGATGTCACCGCTGCCCTTAACATAACAAGCAGTACCGAGACAAACACCAATGTGATATTTACCCTTGGGGTTAATGGTAAACTGTGTGTAGAATGTTACTACACCGTAGATTTCTGACATAGGAACATCAAGTCCGTCCGAAATCATCTGCTGTACTTCGATAGGAAGATAGCCAAATATAGCCTGTGCTTCGTGAAGAACAGGTATAAGCGCACCTTCGGTACCTTTGTACTTGGCAATTACTGCCTGAAGTTTTTCTTCTTGTTCCACTGTGCTTACAAAAGCGGGAGCTTTAGTTTCGCTCATAGTAAAACCTCCTTATAGAATGTTTTATATAATATAATTAAATATAATTAAATATAATTACACAATCAATTTATAATAACATATTTTTATGGCTTTTTCTATGGTTTTGTAAAAGACTTACAAAAATCGTCAATTTGCACAAAAATATTACAAAATCAACCCCTTAAATGGTTGATTATTTGAGTTCCGTTTTCAAATTTTTCCTTAAAACAATGTTGTTTTTCATGTATATCCCACAAAAAATGTGCATCTGAATTATGGATGATTTTTGCCGTGCCGAGATTATGATTTTTTTCTATTTCGGGTTGCTTTTCGGGGTTCTTGATTTCGAAAACTGGGAAGTTTATGTCCTCGGGAATAAAACCCAAATTTGATAATAAGCTATATGAACTCTTATCAATATGTGCAGGTATCGCAACACCCCCGAGGGAGTTCACAGTGTAAAAAACATCATTTATGCTCATTGCTGTTGCAACAGTAAGGAGATTTGAAATCTCCCCTACTGTATTGTCCCGAGAATCTATAATGTTCTGATAACCGAATATATCTGTTCTGTTTTTGATTTGAGGCATGTTTTTCGACACAATTGTATCGAGCTTTTCTGCAGAATCAGGATTATCAAACAGTGCTGTAATGTGCACTTCTTCTGAGGTTTCTATCTCCATTCCGGGCAACAGTATAAGCGGTGTGTTTTTTGCACACTCAAAACACGCCCGTACATTACGCGCGCTATTGTGGTCTGTTATTGCAATAACATCAAGACCCTTAAGTATTGACATGTTGACAATATTGTTTGGAGTCATGTCATCATCCCCGCACGGAGAGAGTGCGGTATGGATATGCAAATCGTAATAAAAGCTCATATGCAGTTACCGATTTTCACACACAGCTCATAAGAGGATAGCGATGACCTGAGTATAGTTATATTTTCGGTTTTTGCTTTGTTAAGCACCGAGTCGTCAATTGCCATATCCTGAGATATAATAATTGCCGAAAGTTCTGTAAGTACAGCTATTGCAACAATATTTATATTTACTTGCACGGTAACCCAGATGTTATTTTCGGATATGTTTGACATACAATGGCTGAGCAAATCTGAACAGTAACATCCATTGATGTCTCTAGAGATGTCGCCTTGATTAAGCACCTCAAGCTCCAAGGTATCAATAAGCTCAGAAATCTTCATTTTTATCACTTCCTATTTCCAAATTCAGCATGCCGCTTGCAAGCTCCAGAACCTTTTCCTTAAACCTTACAATACATGCATTTTCGTTTGTATAACCCATAACTATATCCTCGGCATGAGCATGGCAGGTGGGAGAACCGCATGATCCGCAGTCCAGCTTAGGAAGAGTGGAATAGATTTCTTCTATTCTTTCAAGTTTTTTCATTGCAACCGTCATGTCATCATCCAAATGCAGCTTACCTGCAGAATTAACAGGTATTTCCCACGATATATCGCATCCGTCATATTTATGTGATATATCAAAGGGATTATCTCCGATGGATTTTGCCAGCTTTTTTACTCTCCGGTCTGTTATAAATCCGTTTTCTACATTAAGCGGACCGCCGACACATCCTCCCGTACATGCAAGAAGCTCAACAAAGTCAACATCTTTGATACTATTGTTTTCTATCGCCTCAAGTATTTTAAGAACATTATGTATTCCGTCTACAGCGATATAGTTTTCTATATCGCCTGCTGACGCCTCGCCGCCGCTGTTTGCCCAACAAATTCCCTTGAGACTGGCTTTTGAAAGGTTTTTAAGATTATCCCTTTTTTTGAGGTGCGGAATCATTTTGAGATAAATATCCTTTATTGATATTGCCCCGTCAACATAGGAATTTTCCAGTCCTATGGGATATTGAGTACAGGTTGCCTTTGCAGGGCAAGGAGTGATAAAGAATACACCTATTTCATCAGCTTTTAATCCTGTTTTTGCCATGGCCTCTTCTCGTGCGAGACGGCCTGCAAGCTGCATTGGTGATATAACGGGCAGTATGTTGTCTATTAAGCCCGGAAATCTAGTTGCAATAAGTTTTACAACCGCAGGACAAGCAGAATTTATAATGGGTTTTTCGATGTTTTCTTGACTGATAACCTTTTTGCTTTCTTTTGTTATTATCTGGGCAGCCGTTGCAACCTCAAACACATCATCAAAACCAATGCTTAAAAGTGCATTAAGTATGATGTTCACATTATCGATATCAGGAAACTGACCGTAAAATGTCGGTGCCGGAAGAGCAACAGTATATTTGTATTTTTTGAGGCTGTCAAAAGAGTCAATAATTGCCTTTTTAGCACGGTAAGGACAAACCCTGATACACTCTCCGCAATCAATGCATTTATCTTTAATAATCTTTGCTTTTCCGTTTCTTACTCTGATTGCTTGTGTAGGGCATGTCTTGATACAATTTGTACATCCGTGACATCTCTCTATGTCAAGCTGTACCGAGTGTCTTATATCCTTCACAGCTTCACCGCCTTTAATTTGTTATATTAACAATCATTTCTACAGTTGTGCCTACTCCGATGGTGGTATCAATATTGATATAATCTGTGTATTTTTTCATGTTTGGAAGTCCCATTCCTGCACCAAATCCGAGTTCGCGAACATGTTCGGTTGCAGTGGAATATCCTTCCGTCATTGCAAGGTTTATGTTTTTTATTCCCGGCCCCTTATCCCTTAAGAAAATATGTATCTTGTCCTGAGTTATTTCCACATCAATAACACCGCCATCAGCATGTATTACCATGTTTATTTCGCCTTCATACATTGCTATTGCGGCTTTTCGGATAATTTGAGGACTGATACCGAGCTGACCGAGTATTTTTTTGAGATTTCTTGATGCTTCGCCTGCTATGGTAAAATCATTACCATCTACATTGTAGCTTACTTTATATCCTGCCATAATAAGCCTCCCGTATCAATCATTAAGACCAAGACCGTTTGAGTATAACTTGCCGCATGCTGTATAAAGAGTCATACCCGTCTTCATGATAACAACATCTGCATCGTTGGCAAGTTCTATAATTTCTTCTGTCGGCTCCTTACCTCTTACAAAAACAATAGCTTTCATATCCATCATGACAGCTGTTCTGACTACCTGCGGATTAACAAGACCTGTCAAAAGAAGCGCCTGTTCGTCCACGAATGCAAGAACATCGCTCATAAGGTCGCATCCAAATGCTGAACGAACCTCTCTGTCAAGTTCGTTTTCTACCGCAACAACCTCGGCAGAAAGTAGTTCTTTTACTGTTTGCAGTTTCATGTTTTCCTCCTAAAATATATAAATTAACATTATCATGTGTTTTTATAAACAATTATCAAAGTATGCAAAGTATTTTATTTTGCTTTCACCAGGAAAACAATAATCATATAGTTCAACAAGGTAATCATCTGTCATACTGGCAATATAATCAATGATAATCTGTGTTTTGTCGGTGTTAAGATAATTTTCGTCAGAGTAATATTTCCTTGCGGAATTGATGTATTCTATATGTTGCTTAAATATTGGCGATGAATTATTCCCGTTATCAAGATCTGATTTCAGCTTGTCATAGAGCTTTCTGAACATTGGGGCTATCATCTTTTTTTGCACATTGCTTACATTGGGACTGCAATAAATTTTTTCGTAGTTTTCTTTCTTTGCATTTTTAAGATTTTCAAAGCATTCTTCATCCATTGCAATGTAATCCTTGCCATAGCTGTTTTCTATAACATTAACTATCATGTTGTTAATTATTGCGGCGTTAAAACTTCCGAGCGATGAACCCGAAAAGTCTTCGTATCCTGAAATAAGTCCGGTTTTCATGGCATCCTGCCTGTCTTTACCTATATAAGCGATAAGGTCGCTAATACGAACAACACACGCTTCCTTGGTTGAAGGCATTATAGAGCTTGCAAATGCTTTATCTGTATAGCATTTTTCGTACATTAAATCAAATTTATCAAATGTATCTGTATCCCACGGGCGGTACTGCTTCATTTCATTTTCTCCGTTATGGCAAAGTATACCGTCAAGAGTTTGCAAACTCAGATTGTACCTGAATATACCGTCAAGAACGCGAATGCTGTGTACATTATGAAAAAAATGCCTTCCTGTCTCTTCCATGCTGATTTCATCAAGATATTTTTCTCCTGCATGTCCAAAAGGGGTATGTCCTATATCGTGTCCGAGGGCAATCGCCTCAATCAAATCTGTATCAAGCGAAAGCATTCTGCCAATGTTTCTTGCTATTCTGGATACAAGCTGTACATGAAGAGCACGGCGGGTTATATCATCATTTTTATACAAAGAGAATACTTGCGTTTTGTCACCGTATCTGTTATAATACGGACAATGCAGTATTTTTTCGGCATCTCTTACATATGCCGGACGCCAAAGATTAGCCTTGTCATGATTAGGGTTTCTTCTCACTGCATTATCTGTAAGAATAAATTTATCTCCAATTGTCTTTCTGATTTTTTCTTCTGTTTTCGGGGATAAGGATTTGTACGCTGACATAAAATTAACCTCAATAGTAATTATATTTCAATCAAATATATTCTATCACAATATAGTATCAATTTGCAATAGTTTTGTAAAGGAATGATGTAAATGAAATTTATGGAATATGCTATAGAAGAAGCAAAGAAAGCCTGTAATGAGGCTGAAATTCCTGTGGGATGCATAATAACTCATAACGGAAAAATAATTGCATCACAGCATAACACAACAATGCAAAACGAAGATGCAACATGCCATGCAGAAATCAATGCGATTAAAGAAGCATCAAAATACCTTGGCGATAGGTATTTGTCTGAGTGTGAAATGTATGTAACCATTGAACCCTGCCCCATGTGTGCAGGTGCAATAATAAACTCCAAAATAAAAAGGCTTTATATCGGTGCAGAGGAACCAAAAAGCGGGTGTTTTGGTTCTGTGGCTGATTTTACAAAACTATGCTTTAATCATAAACCCGAGGTATATTACGGCATATGTGAGGACAAGTGTGCAGACATTATGAAGGAGTTTTTTCTAAGGCTGAGATAGATAACAAAAAATAGTAATTTGTTCTTGACTTTTGTTTTTTAATATGCTATAATAATTTTCGTTGTTGAGATTTGCGCCGCTAGCTCAGCTGGATAGAGCGTCTGACTACGGATCAGAAGGTCAGGGATTCGAATTCTCTGCGGCGCGCCAAAAACCATGCACTTTCATAAGATTATGCATGGTTTTTTATTGTGTTAATTTGCAAGATAATTATATATCATGACTGCCGCCTCTGCCCTTGTAAGCTCTCTTTCGGGAACAAAGTTACCGTTGCCGTCTCCTGAGACAACACCGAGCTTCGTTAATATGGCAACATATCCTATAGAGTCACTCACATCATTATAGGTGCTGACAAATATATCATCGAATTTTGCAACTTCGTCGTATCCCATTGCTTTAACAAGCATTATGCAAGCAGTTTCTCTTGTGAGGACTGCATCTTCGGATACTTCGTCATCGGCTATTAAACCGTTTCTTTTTGCATATGAATATGCATATGAGTAATCATAGCCGTCTTTTAATACAATCGGTGTGCCTCCGCCCGAAAAAACTGATGATAAGAGAGTTAAATATTCGCCTTGATTTATCTTGCTTTCAGGCAGGAATTCTCCCCCATCAAAGCCTATGCTGTATTTTCTCAGTTCATTTATTTTCTTTTGGGCATAGTGATTGTCTATATCGGTATACTCGGGTATAATGTGACTTTTCGACGGAATATTTATCTTGGAGTCAATGGCATTTACAGAAATATTACTGTACTCAAAGTCATAAACTGCCGTAACGCTTTTGTCATTGTCAGGAAGATAGTATATGTTATAGCCGACATTATCAAAAAGTATTTCATTTGCTCTTTGAGTATCAATCATGTTGGATTTATCAACAAACTCAACATCCGTATAGGTTAGACGGAAGCTGTCTATTTTGCCGTCATATTTATTTAGAGACACATTTATTCCGTCAAAGGTACATTCTATGCCGTTCTTTACTCTTTTATAAGAAACATAATCGGATTTTTCGTCATTGATGATAAATTCGGAAGTTTCCGAGAGAACATCTGCAAACAGCTTTTCTGCAATTTTTCTGGCATAATTATCAGAAAAATTATATTCTTTTGTACGGTCTTGATTATAATTGTATCTGTTATAGCTTATAACCTGTCCGCATGCAGCATCTGCAGTAATATTGTACCCTGCGGTATTATCATTGTTTGAAAAATTAAAATAATAATAGTATCTGTTTTTGTCATAAATATCTTTGGTAAGCGATACACTTTTAACAATACAATTCTTGTCTATATTATACAGCTTATTCGAAGTAATTTGTTCTTTTAATTCATCTGCTGTGCGCAAGTGGGAAATTTTGTCCAATTCATAAACCTCTGCCTCTGACAGCCTGCTCTCTTCCATGCTGTCAAATGCTTCTCCCTTCATTGCAAGACTTCCGCCCATAGAAGAATTTACAGAATTCTGGTATGGATTATATGTATATACACTTCCGTCAGCAGCATTTATATATGTATTATATTCGTGTGAAAACACATAGACAAGCTCTGTTTTTCTAGTTCTGGCATCCTCATAAATCATATTGTAGACAGGCTTCATTCCAAAGCTCTTTTCGTATGCATTTCTTGCTTCGTCATAAGATATGAACTGAGGTTCTGTGCCAAAATTCAAACCCACAGAATACTGCATATTAAAATGCAAAATTGTTTCTGCATTTTTATTGAGAGTTATATATCCGTTATTTCCCTTTACATCTATTCCGTTTTCTATTCTCTTTATCTCAAATCCGTATTCATCACTATAGAGATTTATGTGGTCAGGTATTACGATTTCAATTTTATTTTTAAGCATTGGGTTTAACCTAAGAGCCAAATCAAGTGCTTTTTTTGATGCGTCCTCATTACTTAACTTCTTTATCGAGGGTTTTTGCGTACCCGTTTTAATGTCGGAATTAACATAATAGCCTGTTATTATATTTTCTTCATTAACAGTAACACTTAAATAATCATTACCGTCTGTCATGTACCATTCAAATTCATATATTTTACTGCCGTTATATTCTCTGGAATTTGCAGTGAATTTGTCATATGATTCAGTATCGGGAATACGGGGTTTAATCGCTTGAAGAACTGAAGACACCTCGGTGTCTTCAGCCTTGGCAAATGTAGGGATAAAGCTCGAAAACATTATAAAAATTCCTAAAAACAAACAAATCGCTTTTTTCATTTTCATACCTCCCTCAACATAACAAAAAGGAGCTGCATTTAATCTGCAGCTCCATTAAAAATTATTCTACAATTCTTACAGCATATGCCGCTCTCTGAGGAGGCAGGCTTCTTGTTGCTGCCATAGAAAGTACTGCAGATATTTTTACATCCTTTGCAAACATATCAAGTGTTGCAGTTTCGCCGTCTTTCTGTAAGAGAAGAGTTTTATCGCCGATGTTAAGCGCGATGTCACTACCCTGTTCATCTTTTATAACAATCTGCTTGTTAACACCGTCATCAATTATTTCTGAAATTACGCCGTTAACCAGTTCAGCAGTTTCGCCCTCAAGCTTTTTGAACTCAATAGCATTTGTAATCGGGGGCAGGCTCATTGTCATGAAGTCATCGTAAACAACCTCTACAAGCTGACCCTTTTCAAAAGTGGATAAATCGTGAGAAAGAGCTGTCTTGCTGCTGATGTTAACAAGAACATCGCCTAGCTTAATGTCATACACAACACACAGATTGTCGACAACGCTTGAGAAAATTACTGTATTTGCAGTTTTTTCCACAGAGCTGTTTATTATAAGCTCGTTATTTTCAAAAACAACATCAAGGCTCATTATATCCTTGTAGAATTCCACGGGAAGATATGTAGTGCTGTTTTCCAGAACAGGCGCCTTGCCCAAAAGCACAGGTGCAGTTTTTGCAACCGTATAGCCGTCATTGTAGATGTTGAATGTAAAATACATAGGTGTTTTTTCTACAACAACATCATTCGTCTCGGCATTCCACTCAACATTAAAGCCAAGTGTTTCGCAGATTTTGCGAACAGGTGCCATTACAGAATTATCAGCATTAATAATAAATTCTGCATCAACCTTTTCACCGTTTACATAAATTGTTTTTTCGTTGTTTTCGCTGATAAGAACAGCCTCATCAGCAAAAGCTGCCATGCTAAAAGCTAAGGCAAGTGCGCATATTAACGCAACAAAAGCTTTGATTTTCATAATTTTTTCCTCCTGTTATTTTATTGTATCAAGCTTTGCAAAAATGCAACAAACTCATCGCCTGTCACATCAATTGACATAATATGAAGCCATACATTTCCCTGTTTTGCATACGCTTCTTTAGTAATATCATTTTGTATGATAACAAATTCCTTTTCGCCAATAAATGTCTTTTCATTAGAATTATATATGTTTTCTGCGTTTTTGTCAACAATAGATGCTGACACGCTGAGAAATTCATTAGGACTGTCTGTGTTATAAAATACATACTGAACCGTATCTTCTGTAACATTTCCTGTAGCCTTGTCGCTCACTATAGTAACTGTATCGGGAACAGATATCACCATGCCGTCAGGAACGGAAAGATTGCATTCAAGAATATCCCAACCAAGATATTTTGTGTATTCATCATACGGCATTTCTTCAATATTTATTTCGATACTTCTTGATTTTAACATTGAACCACCACCCGATGTTGCTTCCTCGGATGCTGTTTGGGGTGTTAGTTCGGATATTGGTGTAAAAACGTCCGAATTTTCTACAGCGGCATCTTCCATAGCTGTTTTTTTATTGGCAGTGTCAGGTACAGACTTATGAATATCTTCTTTTATTGTTGTTTTGTTATCTTTCTGTACAGAGGATTTGTATAAAACCTTTGAGTTCTTGATGTTCTCTCCCTCATAGAACTTCGGAACAAGGCTTAATGAAATTACAAGGGCTATGGATGCGGCACATAATATAGCGGGTTTATAGTTGAAATACGCTTTGTGCGAGGCTTTGTCATAAATTGAGTCAATTATTTTTCTGTCTGCATGAATGTTGTCATTGGCTTTTGTGTACAAATCTTCAAATTTCAATTTCTGACCTCCCTTCAAGCATTCCTCTAAGCATTTCTCTTCCTCGGTGAAGCTGAGATTTAACTGTTGTTTCCTTAATCTTGAGATATTTTGAAATCTCCTTTACAGTTAACTGTTCGTAATAAAACAGATGAATAACCAGTCTGTATTTTTTGGGAAGTTTGGCAACAGTCAGATATATATCTTCATGTTCGGGCATTTCAAAGCTTATGTCCTCGGTTAAGGGTACGGTTTTCTTACTCCATGTATTATTGAAGCTGCTTTTGATGCAGTTAATAGTAACTCTTATCAGCCATGCCTTGATATGCTCCTCGCTTTCGAAATGCTTGTTTGTTTTTATGTATCTGATAAACACTTCCTGCAAAACATCATCGGCACGGTGGGTATCCTGAGTCTGCGACAATGCTAATCTGTATACCGTATCAAAATATTTTTCAATAATTGCATGCTTGTAAGAGTCATTATCAGCATGGTGCAGCACCCTTTATTCACTCCCCTCATATATAATACCATCAAGTGATGCAAAAGGTTGCATCAAAATTAGCAAAAAATGGCGGACTTTAATAAAAAATCCGCCACCATTATATTACACTTCCATTATGACCGGCAAAATCATGGGTTTTCTTTTAGTTTCTGCATAAAGCCTTTCGGAAACCTTTGATTTGATTTGTGTTTTAATTGTGTTCCAGTCGCGAATATTATTTTTCTCGCAGTTGTCAAGACAACTCTTTGCCATAGAACGGATTTCTTCCATAAGATTCTCTGATTCGCGGACATATACAAAGCCTCTTGAAATAATATCAGGTCCTGCCATAACACATCCGCTTGCACCGTCGATGGAAACCACAATAACTATAAGACCGTCCTCAGCAAGATGTTTTCTGTCACGAAGTACAATATTTCCGACATCTCCTACTCCAAGTCCGTCTACAAATACTCTTCCCGAGGGTACTGTTTCTGTTGCTTTTGCAGAGCCGGAGCTTATTTCAAAAACCTTTCCGTTTTCCAAAATGAATATATTGCTTTTATCAATACCCATAAATGCAGCTAATTCAGCATGCTTTTTAAGATGAGTATATTCACCATGGACGGGTATAAAATATTTAGGCTTTGTAAGAGCCATAATGATTTTGAGTTCTTCCTGACATGCATGTCCCGAAACATGAACATTTGCATCTCTTTCGTGAATTACCTCTGCACCTTTTTTGGAAAGCTCATTGACAACATTTGATACCAGCTTCTCGTTTCCCGGGATAGGATTAGCCGATACTATAACCAAATCACCCGGTGTAACAGACACCTTGCGATGCTCATTGTATGCCATTCTGTAAAGAGCACTCATAGGCTCTCCCTGACTGCCTGTTGTAATAATAACAAGCTGATTTGGCTGATATTTGTTTATGCTGTCAATATCAATAAGTATACCGCTTGGAAGCTTAAGATAACCCAGAGTTGCTGCAACTTCTATAAGGTTAATCATGCTTCTTCCCGATACTGCAACCTTTCTTTTGTTGGCGTGTGCAGCGTTTATGATTTGTTGTATTCTGTGTACATTTGATGCAAATGTTGCAACGATTATTCTCTTGTCCGTAGAAGGAAATACAGAATCAAATGTATGTCCGACAAGGCTTTCTGACATTGTAAAGCCAGCTCTCTCTGCATTGGTGCTGTCGCTCATAAGTGCAAGAACGCCTTTTTTTCCAAGCTCTCCGAGTCTTGTAAGATCTATCATTTCACCGTTTATGGGTGAAGAGTCTATCTTGAAATCCCCTGTGTGAATTATAGTGCCCAGAGGTGTTTGGATTGCAAGTGCAACCGCATCTGCTATGGAATGATTTGTCCTGATAAACTCAACAGAAACAGAGCCAAGTTTAATAACATCTCCGGGATGAACAATATTGAGCTTGCTTCCTGCAAGAAGATTGTGCTCCTTGAGTTTGTTTTGAACAAGACCAAGTGTGAGATTGGTTCCGTATACGGGGATAGAAATTTCCTTAAGAAGATAAGGAAGTGCTCCTATGTGGTCTTCATGACCATGAGTAAGAACTATTCCTCTGAGTTTATCGCTGTTTTTTATAACATAAGAAAAATCAGGAATAACTATATCTATACCCAAAAGTTCTTCATCGGGGAAAGCCATTCCGCAATCGATAATCATCATATCGTTACCATACTCTATAACGGTAAAGTTCTTTCCTATTTCCCCGAGACCTCCGAGAGGGATTATTTTCAGTTTTGATTTTTTTGCCACAATTTACCTCCATTTCTTATTTTGACATATACTTTCACGAAATCAGTTTTCCGATATCCAAAAATGTAATTGCAATCATCAACAAAATGAGAAGTGCAAATCCGATAAAATGCACATACCCCTCTTTTTCTTTGTCAATGGGTTTTCTGCGTATAAGCTCAAGAAGAATAAAAAATATCCTACCTCCGTCAAGTGCAGGAAGAGGCAAAAGATTAACAACTCCCAGGTTTATGCTTATAAGTGCAGCAAGACTCATTACATTCAAGAGACTTCTTATAAAATTATATGCCATACCCTCTTTTGCAGCATTTCCGATTTCGTTTACTATTCCAACAGGACCGCTCATGTTGGATAATGAGATTTTTCCTGTGAGCAAATCTGCAAAAGAACTTATAACTATCTTTACCACAAAGACACTCTGTCTGTACGATGCGGTAATAACATTCAATAAATTCGGTTTTATAGCCATAGGTTTGAAACCGTATAGCTTTCCCTCGTATCCTTTAATGGACGAAGGCTCTGTTTCTGCGACAAAAACCTTATCATTTCGCCTTATGGTTATTTTGGTTTTTGTCATGCCGTTTTTGCTTACAAAATAATTTACATCATTGTAATCACGGATGGCAGAAGAATAGTTTTCTCCCTCCATTTTGATGATTTCGTCACCGACTTCAATACCTGCTAACGAAAATGCACTATCTGGAATAATTGTACCCACTTTGTTTGTTATAATACCCTCGGACGAAAAAAACAATATGCAAAAAAGCACAAATCCCAAAACAAAATTCAAAAATGCACCCGAAAAGAGCACAAATAGTCTGGCAATCGGTTTTTTATTACAAAAGGCATTTATATCATCAGATTTTTCGTCCTCGCCCTCAAGTTTGACATATCCCCCTATTGGAAGCGCCCTCAGAGAATAAGCGGTTTTTGAGGTTGTAAATGAAAAGAGCCTAGGTCCCATGCCGACAGAAAATTCATGTACAGTCATACCTGTAATCTTTGCAGCGGCAAAGTGACCGAATTCATGTATTGCAATAATAAGACAAAAAACTAAAATTGTATAAACTGCCGTAAGCATATTTACATCCTTTCTGCAATTTCCGTGGCGAGCATACGAGAGACGCTGTCGGTCTCCAGAACTGTCTCAAGTGTTGCGGGTACATTATTCACTTTATTCATTGTATCCTCTACAACACGGGCAATATCCGTAAAGCCTATCCTGCCTTCAAGAAATGCACCTACAGCAATCTCGTTGGCGGCATTCATGACAGCAGGCATTATGCCTCCTTGCTTAATTGCTTTGTATGCAAGAGCAAGACAACGGAATGTTTCGGTATCTGCATGTTCAAATGTGAGTGTATGAATATCAAATAAATTAAGTCGCTGAGCTATTCTTTTCTCTCTTTTTGGATAATTGATTGCATACTGTATTGGAAGTCTCATATCAGGGACTCCCATTTGAGCAATTACAGAGCCGTCGCAAAATTCCACCATAGAATGAACAATACTTTGACGGTGTACATATACTTCGATATCCGAAACATCCACTCCAAAAAGCCATTTGGCTTCTATAACCTCAAGGCCTTTGTTCATAAGGGTTGCAGAATCTATTGTGATTTTGGCACCCATATTCCAATTGGGATGCTGGAGAGCGTCCGATGCCCTGACATCTCTTAGCTGAGAAAGGGATTTGCCAAAAAAAGGTCCGCCTGAGCATGTAAGAAGAATTTTGCTAACTTCATCATGTGTTCCTGACATAATTGATTGAAAAACAGCACAGTGTTCACTGTCAACAGGAATAATGTCAACATTGTTTTTCTTTGCAAGGGGCATGATGAACTCTCCGCCTGTAACAAGAGTTTCCTTGTTGGCAAGAAGAATTTTTTTGCCCGAATTTATGGCATCTACTGTCGGTCTTAAGCCTACATTACCCACAACCGCAGTAAGAACCATTTGAGCATCCTTATGGCAGGAAATTTCCGGAAGATTATCTTCTCCCGCAAGGACATTGACACTTGTATCGCTAAGAGCGAGCTTTAACTCATTGTATTTATCTTTGTTACCTATGCAAACCGTCTTAACATTATATTTACGGGCCTGCTCAGACAGTAAATCAACATTGGAATTTGCAGATAATGCAACAATTTGTATATCGTCCTGTCTGTCAGCAACATCCAGGCATTGTCTGCCTATGGAACCGGTTGAACCCAGCAGTGCAATTTTTTTCATATAATTTCCCCTATTTTATGCAATAACCGAAAAAATAACCGTAAAATAATACACCGTAGGCGCTACAAAGAGAACAGAATCAAATCTGTCAAGTATTCCTCCGTGACCGGGAAGAAGATTGCTGTAATCCTTAATGCCGTATTCTCTTTTGATTGCCGAAGCGGTCAAATCACCAAGCTGTGACATAGCTCCTGCTATTATTGCCATAAAAAACAAAGCAAAGTAGTTAACACTAAGATTAAATCCAAGTGAGCATACAATGGCAAATATCATGTTGAATATTACACTTCCGACAAGTCCGCCGATTGAGCCTTCTATCGTTTTCTTTGGGCTGATAGCAGGGATAAGTTTGTTTCTGCCGAATTTAATTCCTACAAAGTAAGCCAGGGTGTCCGAAAGCCACGCTGTTATAAAAATAAACCACATGATATAGTTTCCGTAAGAAAGTTTTCTGACAAGGATTATATGTGCAAAAAGAAATGAGACATATAATGTTTGAAAGAATATGCTTGCAACAGATGAAAAATCGCACTTATCATGGCAAAAGATAAGATATGCAAGTAGTGCAAAACCATATAAAAACAGCATTACACCGAGTGCAAGTGCAGGACTCTCAGTGAAGCCTATCACAATAAATGTAATGATTGTATATGCATAGCTGAACATACACAGCTTATTTTGCTCACGCAAGATTCCTGTTGCATTGTATATTTCGCTAAGACCGATAAGGGCAACAAGTGCAAGAACAAGGGAAATAATTCTCACATCCATACACAGAATTGCTATAAGAAATATTGCACCGATAAATCCGACTGTAACTCGTTGTTTGAGCAAATCAAACACCTCCGTATCTTCTGTTCCTTTTCTGAAAATCAGAAATTGCCTTTAATAAATCATCCTTAGTAAAATCAGGCCAATTGATATCAGAAAACCAAAACTCGCTATATGCACTTTGCCACATAAGAAAATTACTGAGTCTTAGTTCTCCGCTTGGACGTATAATAAGGTCAGGGTCAGGCATATAGTATGTATAAAGATTGTTTTGAATATGTTCCTCGGTGATATCCTCGGGCGAAAGCTCTCCGCATTTTACCCTGTCTGCCAAGGTTTTGACAGCGTTTACTATATCTTCCCTTCCGCCGTAATTGATTGCAATATTCATGGTAATCTTACTGTTATGCTTTGTTGCATTCTCTACTATATCTATTTTCTCCAGAATTTCCTGAGACAAACCCTCTCTTTTGCCTATAATACGAATTCTTATGTCCTCGCCTCCAAGAAGCCTTTCGTAATCGTCAAGGTACATAACCATAAGTTTCATAAGAGATTCTACCTCTTTGGTAGGTCTTTTCCAGTTTTCTGTAGAAAAAGCATAGTATGTAATATATCGTATGCCGATATCACCGGCAAAACGGGTAATTTTTTCGAGGGTTTTTGCACCCTGACTATGACCCGCACTGCGGGGAAGTCCTCTCTTTTTCGCCCATCTTCCGTTACCATCCATAATAATTCCTATGTGTGTGGGCAGATTGTTATAGTCAACGAGGACATCATCTTTTTTTGTTTTTTTAAAAAACATTTAATCACCTGAAAAATAATTTTGTGTAAAATCGCACAAATTTCCAAGTGTTGCTTTGTATGAAGCAACACTTGGAAGCATTTTGTCAAACTTCAAGAATTTCCTTTTCTTTAGAAGCAATTATTGAATCTATATCCTTAATAAAGTTGTCGGTGAGCTTTTGAATGTCTTTTTCAAGATTTTTTACATCATCTTCTGTGATTTCACCGTTTTTCTTCTGCACCTTTGCATCTTCCATTGCGTCTCTTCTGATTGAGCGGATTGCAACCTTGGAGTCCTCACCTTTCTTACGGATTCCCTTAACAAGCTCTTTTCTTCTTTCTTCTGTAAGAGGCGGGAAATTAAGTCTTACGGCTTTACCGTCATTGTTAGGGGTAATGCCTATGTCGGACTTAAGAATTGCTTTTTCTATTTCGCCGAGAATGCTTGCATCCCAAGGCTGAATAAGTATGCTTCTTGCATCAGGAACACTTACGCTTGCTATCTGTGTAAGCGGTGACTGTGCTCCGTAATACTCCACAGTAACCTTATCTAATATTGCAGGATTTGCTCTTCCTGCACGGACTGCTTTCATTTCTGACTCGAGAACAGAAATAGTTTTTTTCATCTTATCTTCAAATATATTGAGATTACCTGACATTTTATATCCTCCTTTTAATCATTGGAAACCAATGTGCCTATTTCTTCACCTTTAAGAACTCTGATAATATTCTGCGGGTCATCAAGACCGAATACTCTTATCGGAATATCATTATCCATACAAAGCGAGGTTGCGGTAGAATCCATTACACCCAAACCTCTGTTAAGAACCTCTTTGTATGAAAGAGCATCAAACTTGACAGCATCGGGGTTAAGATTGGGGTCGCTGTCGTAAACAGCATCTACCTTCTTTGCAAGAAGAATGATATCTGCATCTATCTCCGCTGCACGAAGTGCGGCAGTAGTGTCTGTGGAAAAGAACGGATTACCTGTTCCGCAGCCGAATATAACAATTCTGCCTTTGTCGAGGTGTCTTGCTGCCTTGCCACGAATGTATGGCTCGGCTATCTGACGCATTTCTATTGCGGTTTGTACTCTGGTGGGAACACCTCTCTGCTCAAGTGCATCCTGAAGTGCAAGAGAGTTGATTACAGTTGCAAGCATACCCATATGGTCTGCTCTTGTTCTGTCCATCTGCTGACTGCTTCTGCCTCTCCAGAAGTTACCTCCGCCGACTACAATTGCAATTTCTACACCAAGTTCAAGTGCTTCCTTGACTTTGTCGGTAATTCTGCCGATTGTCTCTTCGCAAAGACCGAAGTGCTTGTCACCTGCAAGAGCCTCACCGCTCAATTTCAAAAGAACTCTTTTGTATTTAGGCATGATTTTATCCTCCGATAATTTATTTTGATTTTAAGGTTCATAATACACTATAGTGATTATAACATAGCACGCTGTCAATTGCAAGGCATTTTTTTACAACATACTCCTCAAAAAATAAAATCCGTATTCAATGTTATATGCAAATTATTGGAAAATATTCTTTATAATCATAACCACCCGTCCAATTGCATTGGAAAGACGGTTGCATAAAATTTGCAACCGTCTTGAAAAATTTTGTTATTAAATTTTGAATTCAACTATTGATATGCAATTTTTACTGTATATGCAAAATATTAAGGCATCATAATTCTATACTGTCCGATTTCATAAGTGGTACTATTTCAGTTAAATCCTCCCAGACAAATACCTTGCACAGATTTGGGGTTTGTTTTACTGTGATATTTCCTTCTGCAACAAAAAACTTCTTATCTATATCTACATCTTGCATATGTATACCAACTAAGATATCATCATAATACAGTGCAATCAAAAATTTTCCAGAAACCCTGTTTAGAGATTGCAAGGTTACACTGTATTCATAATCATTACCCTCTTTGAAAATATCGATATTTTCTGTAATAAGTTCTGTGGGTAACGAGAGAACACTCACAGAACCATAAGCATTATTATTATCACTATTAAAATTACCGCCGGAATAACCAACTCCAAAAATCTGACCGCAATACCATCCATTCCATTCAAAACTATTTGTTACTAGTTCGTTGGAAACAGTTTTGTTTCCATATATCTTAATATCTACATAAGATTTTGAATTTTCGATTAATTCTCTGCTAAACCCTGCTATTCCGCCACAATGAAGAATAGCATCCTTGTTAGTATCATTTCGAACAATCGTAATTTTTCCATTTGCAGTACATCCCGATATACAAACAGCTCCGCCATATGTATTATCGCCGGCAATGCCTCCTACACGCCAAACTAAGCCGATTGCATATATATTGCTGTTTGAAGTGCAGTTTCTAATTTGTGAATATGTATAAGCGCTGATTCCTCCCAGTCTAATTTGTGTGTTTCCTTCTTTGGTTGTCTCATTGCCTGCATAATAAATATTGCAGTTTGCTGTTGTGGATATTATACTGCCTGAATTACACTGTGCAACTATTCCACCAATATCTGCTTCGTATGCTGTGTTAGTGTTATTAAAAAGGATAATATTACCCTGTGCAGAACAATTTTCAAAAATTGTAGACTGTGCCATGCCGGCAAAACTTCCAAGATAAGTATTTGAGTCAGGATTTGAAATATTGATGTCGAAATCCGACAGGTTCAAATTTTTGATACTTGCGTTTGATGTATATCCAAAAAATCCTGTATAGCCGTCCCATGTATAGTTACCTGCCACTTTGGTAATTTTATAATCTGATATCGTATTATTCTTTCCGTCAACATTCCCTGAAAACGGGTTGTCATATGTGCCAATTGGAATCCATTCATTATTATTAAGGCTTATGTTGTTTTCCAATACAAAATAAATACCCTCGAAGTCCATACCGCTATTTACAGCCTTTGATAACTCATACAATTCAGCTGAACTCTTTATAGGGAACGGCGATGTCCTGTCCCCTGTAACAACCTCAACGGAATCATCGAATTGGTAATCCCATTTTTTGTTTAAAGTATATACTTCAGCAAGGTTGGTACAGCTATCAAAAGCATTTTTAGCTAAATAGGAAACATCGCCAGGTACAATAATTTTTTTAATGTTTTCGCACCAGGCAAAAGCATATTCACCAATATATTCTACAGAAGATGGCAAATTCAGAGTTTCAAGTCCTGTACATCCCCAAAATGCGCTTACACCTATTCCTTTGAGTGTTTTCGGAAATATAATTTCTTGGAGATTAGACTGATCCATATACATAAATGCTTCTGAAGCAATGGAACGAGTGCCTTCCTTCACTGTATATGTTCCCGAAAAGCTATCCTCAACCCAAATCAAATGATTTCCAATATATGCAGCAGAGTTTATAATTTCATACTCATAGGGAACACCATCGAAAACATTATATCCAATTTGTATTATACTATCAGGCAGGGAAATTTCCTTCAAATTGCTACAACTACGAAAAGCATAATTGTCAATATACTTTGTTCCTTCATTTATTGTGACACTCTCCAAAGTCGAAGAAAAAGCAAATGCACTATCTCCTATTCTTATTACACTTGCAGGAACATTAATCGATGTCATATCAATGCAGTGGTAAAATGCACTTTCTGCAATTGTGAGTGTGTCATTTTTCAAAACGCACTCAGGATTATTTGTGGTAATCATATGCTTTCCTATGTAAAGTGTGTCATCTTCCCAGCTAGAAACATCATTATACAGATAAGTTTCTGCAAAAGCATTATTTCTGATTATTATATCCTGCTCTGGAAGTGTAACATCCCTCAGGTTTTCGCACCCATAAAAGGCGTCAGGGCCGATCTCCTTTACAGTATCCGGAATTGTTACAGACTGCAAATATGTATAGCTAAATGCAGAACCATCAATCATTGTTACCGGACAGTTTTCTATTTCATCCGGTATAACCAAATAAGGTATATACCTATATTCTTCCGAAAGACCTGCTATTGCAACCTCGCCGTCTGAAATGGTGTATAAAAACTTTTCTTCGTCCATAGCCTGCGCGGTAACCCCTAGTAAAATAAAAACCAATATTGCTAAAACTGTCTTCTTCATATGCTCACCCTTCTTTAATGTTTTTAAATTTCTTGCAGAAAATCAATACATAATTCACACAACTAAGTAAAATCCGCACACTGCCGTGTACGGATTTTTTGGAGCGGAAGACGAGATTCGAACTCGCGACGTTCACCTTGGCAAGGTGACGCTCTACCACTGAGCCACTCCCGCATATTTAGTTTTCTCTCAAGGAACAATTGGTATTATATCAGCAAATCACTCATTTGTCAATAGTTAATTTTGATTTTTGCAAAAAAATATTGCTCAAATAAGCACAGGACTTATTTGAGCGATTTATTTATGATATTATGTATTACCAAGCCATTTGTCTATTATCCTGCCGTATGCGAACGGGAAATTTATTTTTTCTATGCTTTCCGCATATACCACATCTGTTTTGCCTGCTGTTTTGCCGTCTATTATACATAATGCCTCTCCTGCTTTGTCCCCTGCCTTTACAGGTGCTTTAACATTTTTATTTAGTTTATATTCAATTTTGGGTTCTTCCTTGCTGTCCTTGGCACACAAAACAACAACATCATCGGTACATTCAAGCGAAACAAAATCCTTCTTCCCTTTTTCTACTGATATATCCTCTATTTTTCTTTCCTTTTTGATTACGGTTATGTTCTTGTACTTGCCAAATCCGTAGTTGAGAAGCGACGATGCATCCGCCTGTCTTTCTTTGGATGTCGGGGCGTTCATTATAACTGATATAAGGTGTAGTCCGTTTCTCTTGGCAGTTGCACTTATACAAAATCCCGCCTTTGATGTTGATCCTGTTTTAAGTCCTGTGCATCCGTCATAAAATCTCACAAGCTTATTTGTGTTGGAAAGTGTAAACTGTCCGTCTCTAAGTGAATCCATCCATATTGTTGTATAACGGAATATATCCTCGTGTTTCATAAGCTCTCTGGACATAAGGGCAATATCATATGCCGTACTGTAATGTTCGGGGGCATCAAGACCGTTGCAGTTAACAAAATGTGTGTTTTTCATACCAAGCTCTTCTGCTCTCTTGTTCATTCTCGCCACAAAATCATCCGTAGAACCCGATATGTGCTCAGCGATTGCAACACATGCATCGTTTCCTGATGCAACCGCGATACCTTTGAGCAGATTATCAACTGTCATTTGCTCGCCCTCGTCAAGAAATATAGTCGAACCTCCCATGCTCTTGGCATATGCACTTGCAGTTACTATATCTGTATACTTTAGGTTTCCTTTTTGGATTTCTTCCATAGTAATAAGCATTGTCATTACTTTTGTAACGCTTGCCATAGGCAATTTTTCGTGCGGATTCATTTCATACAAAACTTTTCCTGTACCATAGTCCATAAGAAGCGCACTTTGGCAGGAAAGCTCATGCTCCTGGGCACACACTGTTGCGGTCATTATAAACATACACAGGGCAAGTGCCGTTATCTTCTTAAACATCAAAATCACCTCATACTAATGTGTATGAGGTGAAAGTTGTCTTATATTACATATTTATATAACTAATCTTTTTGGTATGAGAAGTCTTTGCCTTTTTTTGAGAACTATGTCTTCGTCTATGTCATTTACCTGTGCAATTTCTTCGCAGGTTGTGTTATATCTTTTTGCAACATCCCAAAGCGGCTCGTTTTCGTCGGCAAAATATATAACAATTCCGGGTTGCTCCTGCTTTTTTAGCGGTGACTCAGAGTTAATGGATATATCGGATATGATATCAACGGCTTTTTCAGAAATAATTTTTCCTGATGCCTTAAGGGTTACTCTTACCTCTACATCCCTGTCGCTTTTTAATATATAACCCGAATGTTCGTCAGTAATATCTGCTTCAAGCCTTGTCTGAGGATTTATGTGTCTGTTATTAATGTTAAGAGAGAACGGGATTTTCTTTGTAACAGAATACACAGGAAGATTCTGCGAATCCGAAAGATAAAGCAGTCTTGTATCAAGATAACCGCTTACAACTGCATTGGTGCTGTTTGAAACACTTTCTTCAAGAACGGGATTTATCGATAGATTGTATACCTTGACAATCCCCGGCATACCCTCGGAAAGAGAAATTTGTTCCGAAAGATTAAAGTTTTCCGAAACGGTATCTTCTACATTGCAAACGCGGTAATTTGTGCGTATAATGTTCATTTCATAATCAGGACAATAAGCATCCGAAATTATTTCGTGACAATTTTCTTCGAAAGCCTTTACCAGTACATCTATTGTTGCAGAAAATGACATGTAATTTTCTGCATCCCTTGTACAAAGCTCGCACTCGGTATTATGTATGCTGTATTTTACTTCTGTGTGCATTTCGGGACTAAGTCCGTCTGCATCAATTACTTCTGTAAACGGGGTTTCGTTTTCCATATGATACATGTCGCCCTCTACACTGTACAGAGTATCGGTTACAACACTTCCTTTTACAACAATTTTGTTGTTCATGGATTTTATTTCTCTGCTTACAAGGCGGATATCGTTTT
>JAZSFO010000044.1:0-39256 GCA_045532255.1 Clostridia bacterium
GGCTTATTTGGGTTACGCATTTTTGAAAATTAGTAGGTTTCTAAGCTATTATTTTTATAATTTCCCAGACTAAAATCCATTGTTTCTCACAGTAAAATCCACTATTTACGAGCAGTGGACGTTACTTTGGGAATTTTCCAAGGTCATAAAACAACAGAAATCTGCACATCATGTGCAGATTTCTGTTGTTTTATATAAATTGTCAGAGATTAAGCCTTGCCTACAGAACCGAAGAGTTCCATCTTTTCCTTAACTGTTTCTCTTATAGCTTCGCAACCGGGAGCGAGGAGCTTTCTGGGGTCAAAGCCCTTGCCTTCCAAATCCTTGCCCTCTTCTATATACTTTCTTACAGCTGCAGCGAATGCGAGCTGGCACTCTGTGTTAACATTGATTTTGCTAACGCCAAGAGAAATAGCCTTCTTGATCATGTCTGCAGGGATTCCTGTACCGCCGTGAAGAACGAGAGGCATGGGATCTGTCGCCTTGCCGATAGCTTCGAGCACATCAAATCTGAGACCGGGCCAGTTTGCAGGATATTTGCCGTGGATGTTGCCTATGCCTGCAGCGAGGATATCTACGCCGAGGTCTGCAATCATCTTGCATTCGTCAACATCTGCAACTTCGCCTCCGCCTACAACACCGTCCTCTTCACCGCCGATAGCGCCTACCTCTGCTTCGACAGAGATGCCCTTTTCGTTAGCGATGCGGATAATTTCCTTTGTCTTTTCGATGTTTTCGTCAATAGGATACTTGGAGCCGTCAAACATTACAGAAGAGAAGCCTGCTTCTATAACCTTGAGTGCGTGCTCGTAGCTGCCGTGGTCAAGGTGAAGAGCAACGGGTACTGTGATACCGAGCTGTTCTATCATACCCTCTACCATACCGACAATTGCCTTGTATCCGCACATGTACTTGCCTGCACCCTCGGAAACACCGAGGATAACGGGGGAGTTGAGTTCCTGTGCTGTGAGAAGTATTGTCTTGGTCCATTCAAGATTGTTGATGTTGAACTGACCTACTGCATATTTTTCTGCTTTTGCTTTTTTGAGCATTTCTTTTGCTGATACTAACATATTGAGTGACCTCCTATATTCAAACAAAATTCCAATCCAACTCTTATTATAGCTTTTCTGTTAAAATATGTCAAGTATTATACTTAAAGGTTTAAGAGTTTTTTTGCATTTTTATAATAAATCTTGTCTTTGTCCTCAGGCGATAAATCAAGACTTTCCACAAGCCTCTTTTCCCAAGACGGTCTGTGCCACGGCATATCGGAACCAAACAGCAGTCTGTCGGGGGTGTGCTTATCCAGAATTTTTTGTGCAATTGCCTTTGGCATATTGCCGTAGCCGAACGAAAGGTCAAACCAGACATCCTCTCCTGCAAGAGTTTCTATAACCTCTGTTCCGCATCCCACACCGCCCCAATGAGCACATATTACGGGTGAGTCAAACCACCCAAGTGCATTTATCATGTTTTGGGGCATCGCCTTGTATGGCGGTGCATAGCCGTAGTCAAAGCCTGCATGAAAGAGTGTAATGAGACCGAGCGAGGAAATTCTTTTGTATATCGGCTTCATGCGGATATCGTCTGCATAAAAGCCCTGATAATCGGGGTGTAGCTTTACACCCTTTAGTCCATGGGACTTTATTCTCTCAAGCTCGTCCAAGGCATCGGGCGCATCGGGATGAACAGAGCCGAACGCATAAATGGAATCTTTGCCGTTAATCTCTATGGCAAAGCTGTTTACATTGTGCATCTGCGTGGGATTGGTGGCGATGGACTGTACTACGGATATGTCAACTCCGTCCTTTGCCATCTCTTCTCTAAGTGAATAAATTGTCCCTCTGCTCTGGGGGTCAAGCCCTCCCGAAGCGTGTGCAAGCCTTTCTATTGCCGTATCGGCTATTCTGTCGGGGAACGCGTGAGTATGGATGTCTATCAGCATTTGTTATCTCTCCAGCTTTATATTATAAAAAGCATCTCTTCCCGGGTAGAGGGCACATCTTTCCAGCTCCTCGGCTATGCGAAGAAGTCTGTTGTACTTTGCTATTCTTTCACTTCGGGAGGGTGCTCCTGTTTTTATCTGTCCTGCATTAACCGCTACAGCGAGGTCAGCTATAAAGGTATCCTCCGTCTCGCCGCTTCGGTGTGATATTACGGCTGTGTAGCCTGCTCTTTTTGCGGTTTCTATTGCATCGAGTGTTTCTGTAAGTGTTCCTATCTGATTTACCTTAACCAGTATGGAATTTGCTATATTTCTTTCTATTCCCATTTTAAGTCTCTTGGAATTGGTTACAAAGAGGTCGTCGCCCACAAGCTGTACCTTTCTGCCAAGCTCTTTTGTAAGAGAGCGCCAGCCGTCAAAGTCGTCCTCGGCTAATCCGTCCTCAATAGATATTATGGGATACTTGTCGCAAAGCGACTTCCAGTAATTTATAAGCTCGCCCGACGACATTCTGAGACCGCTTTTTGGAAGAAGATAATCACCGCTCTCTGTCATCCACTCGCTCGATGCCGCATCAATAGCAAGCATAAAGTGTTCTCCAGCCTTGTAGCCTGCCTTTTCTATCGCATCGCATATTAGCGAAAGTGCTTCCTCGTCCCTTTCGAGAGACGGGGCATATCCGCCCTCGTCACCTACCGATACGGAAAGCGACCTTGACTTAAGGATGGAGCCAAGAGCGTGAAAAACCTCCGCCGATGCACGAAGCGCCTGTGCATAACCTACAAATCCTATGGGCATTATCATAAATTCCTGAATATCAATATTGTTTCCTGCGTGTGCACCGCCGTTTAATATGTTCATCATGGGTACAGGAAGGGTCTTTGCATGGCATCCGCCTATATGCTCATAGAGGCTTATGCCCAGTGCATGAGATGCCGCCGATGCACAGGCAAGCGATACACCGAGGACTGCATTGGCACCTAAGTTTGATTTATTTTCCGTGCCGTCAAGCTCAAGAAGAACTCTGTCTATGGCTTTCTGGTCCAAGACATTCATGCCTGTAAGTTTATCTGATATGATTGTGTTTACATTGTGTACAGCATTACTTACACCAAGACCTCTGTATCTTTCTCCTCCGTCACGAAGCTCTACCGCCTCGTGAGCACCTGTTGATGCACCTGAGGGGACTGCTGCCCTGCCCACATAGCCGTCGTCTGTAATAACTCTTGCCTCAAGAGTGGGATTGCCCCTGGAATCAAGAATTTCCATGGCCGATACATCGGCAATGCTTATAAACTGTCTCATTAAATCATACCCCTTTACAAAAATAATATTTCTTATATTTTGTCCATGGGGTGTGATATATATACTACATACCTGTCAAAAATCCTGCAGCAATTCCAAGAACTGCCGAAATTCCTATTATTGCAATGGGGTGAAGTTTTTTTCGAAAGCCGAGGTATGCCATAAGCACAAAAATCAAAGCAGATACAGCCTTTAATAATATTCCCTCTGTATCACCGTGGGCAAATACCGTTATTGCCATAGAAAGAAGCGCCGCACCGATAAGTCCTATTACGGTGCTTTTAAGCCCTGTCATGCAGGCGGAAACGATTTTGTTTTCCTTAAATTTCTCAAAGAAATTAGCGATAATAAGTATAATTATAAACGACGGAAGAACTACTCCCAGGGTGGAACAAGCTGCACCGAGAATACCGCCCTGCGTAATGCCGACATATGTTGCCATATTTACTGCAAATGGACCGGGGGTGGATTCGCTTACCGCAACGAAGTTTATAAGCTCTGTTTCCGTTGCCCAGCTTTTTGAGATGACTGCCTGCTGAATGAGGGGGAGCATTGCATACCCTCCGCCAAAGGTAAAGAGACCGATTTTGAAAAATGTAAAAAACAAGTCAAGGAATATCATTTGTCCGCCCTCCCTGCCCTGATGAATGTTATTACAAGTCCTGTGAGTGCTCCGAGGGCAATAACAAGAAGAGTGTTCACATTGGCAAAGGCAACAAAAACAAAGCTGAGAAGTGTTATCAAAGTTGCGGCCTTTCCCTTGGGTGCCTTTTTGTACATTGTATAAAGAGACTTTGCAACAAGGGCAAGAACACCTGCTCTTATGCCAAAGAATGCATATCTTATAACTCTTATGTGAGCAAATTCAGAAAGAAGATATGCTATAATTGATATTATCACAAATGACGGAAGAACCACACCGAGTGTTGCAAAAACCGAGCCTTTGACCCCTGCGGTTCTGTAGCCGATAAAGGTAGCGGCATTGATTGCAATAGGTCCCGGGGTGGATTCTGCAATTGCCACAATATCGAGTATATCCTCATCGGACACCCACTTTTTGTTATCTACAACCTCTTTCTGTATAAGGGGTATCATTGCATACCCTCCGCCAAAGGTGAATAAACCTATGCGGAAAAAGGTAATGAACAGCTCCCATAGTTTTTTCATATATTTCCTCCAAGATAGCCAATTAGTTTTTCTGCCTGCTTCTTTCCTTCTTCATAACCCTTGTTATATATTTCCGTAAGCCTTTCGGGGTTGTTTTCCGTACGGCTCCAGCCCAATGTGTCCTCGGGTGCTATGACAAAGGCTTTGCCCTCTTTTTCAAGCTGAAACAGTTCTTCTCTCTGCGAGTTGTACATTCTGCTTCGGTTTCTGAGAGCGTGGGCAAATTCAGGATATTTACGGAACATAAGCGAAGATATAAGCTCTCCCTTGCCCTGATTTTTGACATACGAGCGTTCTCTTGAGAGTATAACGATGAGCTTGTCGCACCCTGTATCTATCGCTCTTTTGAAAGGAAGGGAATCCGTCACACCGCCGTCAAGATATTTAACACCGTCTATTTTGCATATGGGAAACATAAGAGGAAGAGAACAGCTGGCTACTATTATATCCCAGCCTTTTCGGGGGTTCTCGATTTTCTTGTATTCGCATTTACCTGTTTCTACATTGGTTACAGCCGCCTCGGCTACTCCCTCAAAGTTTTCAAACGCACCATAGTCAAAGGGAACAAGCTCGTTTGGAACCGTATTGAAAACATAGTCTATGTTGTAAATACTTTTGTTTTGGGGACTTAGCATATGCCTTGCACCGCTGTATTCCTTCCTCGGAACATAATTCCTCGCAATCTCAAGCCCCCTGCCCTTTTGCTTTGATGCATAGTTCAGGGCATTGGCTATTCCTGCCGATGCTCCCGTTATATAGTCAACGGGTATATTATGCTCCATCATGGCGTCCATTACACCTACCGCAAAGTAGGTTCTGCTTGCACCGCCTTCTACAATGAGACCTGTCATTTTATTACCATCCTTTACATTTCGTTTGCTATCAGTGCAAATTCCGCATCGGTCAGGGTTTCGCCTCTTCTGCGGGGGTCTATGCCGACCTTTTCGAGAATATTGTTTACATCTTCCTTTGGCATGGAAAGCCCCGAGCTTAATGCATTATTCAGGGTCTTTCGTCTCAGGGCGAATGCCGATTTTATTACATTAAAATACACCTTGGTATCCCTCACCTCTACGGGAGGCTTTTCCCTAACAGTTAGCTTAATCACCGAGGAATAAACCTTTGGCGGAGGCATAAATGCCGTCGGAGGCACTGTCAGAGTTATTTCGCTCTCGGTATAATATCCGACAGAGAGTGTGAGAACTCCGTAATCCTTACTTCCTGCCTTTGCGTTTATCCTCTGTGCCACTTCCTTTTGTATCATTACGGTTATATCCGATATTGGAAGAGAGGGATCTATAAGAGACATTATTACAGGACTTGTTATATAATACGGCAGGTTTGCACAGACCTTGACGGTTTCCGAGCCGAATTCGTCCTCAATGAGCTTTTTTATATCCGTTTTCATAATGTCGGCGTGAATGATTTTAAGGTTAGTACATTCCTTGAGATTTTCTGTAAGAATGGGTATTACGGAAGAGTCTATCTCTACGGAAACAACCTTCTTTGCACGGGAGCAAAGTCGCTGTGTAAGAGTTCCGAAGCCCGGCCCTATCTCAAGAACATTAGCTCCGTCAATCTCTGCGCTGTCGCAGATGGAGTCGAGGACAGAATCATCAATAAGAAAGTTCTGTCCGAGAGATTTTGAAAAATTAAATGAATTTTTGCTGAGTATTTCTTTGATTACATTGGGATTTGCCAGATTTTTCATAAATTATCACCACAATAATTATATTATTTATTTTGTCTGTTGGCAAGAGTTTTTTGGACTTTGACATTGACTTTTTTCTTATAGAGTACTATTATTATAATATAGATAAGGGGACGTACACGACAGACGAAGTCCCCTGTCATAGCGGTTTTTGCGTTGACAGGGCGTGTACGTCCCCAAAACGAACGGAGGAAAAATTAAATGGAGTGGTTATGTGTAACCGTTTATACTACCGCATTCGGAATAGACGCTCTCTGCGATATGCTCAGAGATGAGGGCATAAGCGGATTTGAAATTGAGGACGAGCAGGAGTTCAATGAATTTCTGGAAAATAACAAAAAATACTGGGACTATGTTGATGATGAGCTTGTAAATTCAAAAAAAGGCGAAACCAAGGTAAAGTTCTATGTTGAGAACAACGAAACCTGCCCCGATGTGCTGTCGCGCGTAAAGAGTGCACTCTCTCTTATGAAGTCAAGGGACAGCGAAAACGAGCTTGGCAGACTGGAAATTTCTACAAAGGGTCTTAACGAAGAGGATTGGGCAAATAACTGGAAGCAGTACTTTAAGCCCATAGAGGTAGGCGAAAAAATCCTCATTCAGCCCGAATGGTCGCCCCTCGAGGAAGAGACAGACAGGATAGTATTTACCGTAAACCCAGGAATGACCTTTGGTACAGGCACTCACACAAGCACAAAGCTCTGCATATGCGAGCTTGAAAAATATGTTGACGAAAATACGGTCATTCTCGATGCAGGGTGCGGAAGCGGAATACTCTCTGTAATAGCGCTTATGCTCGGTGCAAAGGAAGGGGTTGCGGTGGATATTGACGAAAACTGCATCCATGTTGCATATGAGAACGCAGAGAGAAACGGAGTAGACAAATCGCTATACAAGGTTTATGCAGGCGACATAACAGGCGATAAGGCTCTCTTTGATATAATAAGCCAAAAGAAATATAATGTAATAGTTGCAAATATAGTTGCAGATGTAATAATAGCACTTCTTCCTACGGTTAAGAAGCTTATCGCAGAGGACGGAGTATTCATCTGCTCGGGCATAATAGAGGAAAGACTGGAGGATGTCAAAACCGCATTTTGTAATGAGAATATTGCAATTCATAATGTAAATCTTAAGGATGGATGGGCATCTGTTACCTCAATTTTCCAAAAATAACAAAAATCACTTGCATATGGACGTCTGTTTATGCTATAATTACTAAGTAGTGCGAAAGGAAAATGACAATGCATAGATTTTTTGCAGACAAAAGTCAGTTTGCCGAAAATTTCGTCAGGCTGGAGGGCGACGATGTCAAACATATTTCCAGAGTTTTAAGGCTCGGACAAGGGGACAGAATAAGCGTATGCGACAAGGAAAAGCACGATTTTGTATGCACCCTTACGGAAATAGGCAAGGATTATGCTCTTGCCTCTATTGACGAAACCATACCCAACACCAACGAAAGCAATATAGAAATCACTCTCTATCAGGGACTTCCCAAGGGGGACAAGATGGACCTTATCGTACAGAAGTCCGTTGAGCTGGGGGCGGTAAGAATTGTTCCCGTGGTTATGAAGAGAACTGTGGTTAAGCTAAAGGGCGCAGGAAAAAGCGACAGATGGCAGAGGATATCCGAGGAAGCATCAAAGCAATGTATGAGAGGAATTGTGCCCGAGGTAGAGACGCCGATTGCTTTTGGGGACATGCTCGAGCGGATAGATGACGACAGCCTGACCATACTGCCGTATGAGAACGAGAGGCAGACCAGACTTTGCGATGCACTTATTGGTGCAAAAAATAAGATAAATATAATCATAGGTCCCGAGGGCGGTTTTGACGAAGCCGAGGTAGAGGCGTGCATTAAGAAGGGTGCCCGCTCCGTAACGCTCGGACCGAGAATAATGAGATGCGAAACAGCACCTATTGCCACGATTTCGGCTGTGATGTATCAGCTTGGAGATTGGTAAAAATACGCACCCGAACGGGTTCGGATACTTAAAAGGAGTTAGTTTGATGAATAACAAGAAAAATGCAAGTATTAACAATTACGAGCACCATTCCAACATGGCACTACTTACAACAGTAATAGCACTTGTAAGCTTTGTAGTGCTTATGATAGTGTACATGGGAGACCATTCACCGCAGAGGGTAGAAATGGCAATCGGTGCATCAAAGATTTGTGCCGTGCTCTATTGGGCGGGAGCCGCCGCACTTTCGTTTAATGCGGTAAAGAAGGGTAAGGGCTATCTTGCGGAATACATCGTATATATGATAATAATAGGCTTCGGGCTGTTCTTTATGTACAACATGCCCATGTTCATGTATGAGCTTCTTAAGGATACAGTTATAGCAACCAACTGGGCAAGAGGTATATTCAGAGTTCTTGCCATAGGTTCTGTGATTTATTCGGCAGTAAGTATAGGCTATCATATGTTCCGTGCTACACCAAGGAGGACAAAGTGAGAATTTTACTTCAAAGGGTCAAGAGAGCATCGGTAACAATTGACGGAAAATGCAGGTCAAAGATAGATGGCGGACTTCTCGCCTTTGTCGGTTTTTGCGAAGAGGACAAGGAGGAATATATTCTTCCTATGGCACAGAAGATGGCAGCCTTAAGGATTTTTGAGGACAGCGAGGAAAGAATGAATTTATGCTTTTCCGATGTGGGAGGCGATATCCTCGTAATAAGCCAGTTTACTCTCTATGCGGATTGTTCTCACGGCAGACGCCCGTCATTTACAGGTGCAATGCACCCCGACAAAGCCAAAGAGTATTATGACAAATTTGTAGACACTCTCGGAAGCATTACGGATTGCTATATAGGAACGGGAGAGTTCGGAGCGGATATGGAGGTAGAGCTTCTTAATGACGGACCTGTAACTGTAATGCTTGACAGCAATGATATAGTAAAGAAAAAGTGATTTATATAAGCAGAGGGGGTCAATAGCGACCCCCTCTTCAAAAATATTATTCTTATTTAGCTTCTGCAATTATCTTGTCTGCAATTATCTGCGGAGCTTCTTCGTAGCTTGTTATTTCATAATCAAAGGTTCCTCTGCCGTTGGTAAGCGCTCTGAGGTCGGTTGCATATTTCTTCATTTCCGATGCGGGAACTATTGCCTCAACCTCGGTAACATTATTGTCGAGGGGGTTCATTCCGAGTATTCTTCCTCTTCTCTTGTTGAGGTCGCCTACAACATCTCCCGTGTAGCCGTTGGGAACGACAACCTTTGCATTTCCGACAGGCTCAAGTATAACGGGTTTTGCCTTGGGGAGTCCCTCCTTGTATGCTATTGATGCGGCAGTCTTGAATGCCATTTCCGATGAGTCAACGGAGTGATAAGAGCCATCAAGAAGAGTAGCCTTGAGGTTAACTACGGGGTAGCCTGCAAGTACGCCCTCTTTCATTGCATCTCTTATTCCCTTTTCTACTGCGGGGAAGAAGTTCTTGGGAACTGCACCGCCGACAACCTTTTCTTCAAATATCAAGTCTTCGCTCTGGCAAGGCTCAAATTCAATCCACACATGTCCGTACTGACCGTGTCCGCCCGACTGCTTCTTGTGCTTGCCCTCTACCTTAACCTTGGCTTTGATTGTCTCTCTGTACGCTGTCTTGGGTTCCTTGAGGTTAACGGAAACACCGAATTTGCCCTCGAGCTTGGAGCAGATTACATTGATGTGCTGTTCGCCTACACCCGATATGATGGACTCGTGGGTTTCGTGGTTTCTTGTATATGTAAAGGTTCTGTCTTCGCTTGCGAGCTTAGTGAGACCTGCGCTTATTTTTTCTTCATCGCCCTTTGCCTTTGGCTCAATAGCCATAGAAAGAACAGGCTTTGGAAAACTTATTGCACCGATTGCAACAGGAAGAGATGCATCGCAGAGAGTATCACCGGTTTCTGTTATTGCCAGCTTTGCGGTAGCACCTATATCGCCTGCGCAAAGAGAGGAAACCTCTGTTTGCTTTTTGCCTCTTACAACAAATATCTTGGAAACCTTTTCTTCCTTGCCTTTTGCGGGGTTAACGAGTGTGCTGTCAGCTTTGAGAGTTCCCGAAAGTACCTTGAAGTACGAGAGCTTGCCCACATAGTTATCTACAACTGTCTTGAATACATGAACTACAACGGGCTTTGTGCTGTCGCATATGATTTCTTCTATTTCGCCGGTCTTTTTGTTTTCGCCCTCTATATGCATGAATTCATTGGGGGCAGGCATATAGTCAGCTATTGTGTTGAGAAGGTGTGTAATACCTATTTTTGCATCTACGCTTCCGCAGATAACAGGTACAACTGTTCCGTCCTTGATACCGACCTTGAGTGCCGCTTTGATTTCGTCCTCGGTAAATTCCTCGCCCGCAAAGTATTTTTCCATATATGCTTCGTCAACCTCTGCAACAGCTTCGAGCAGGAGGTCACGGCTTCTGTCTGCGATTTCCCTGAATTCCTGAGGGATTTCGTCATATCTGTGGGTGTCTCCGCCCACGGAGAACATCTTGACACGCATTTTGATAACATCAACAAAGCCCGTAAGTTTGTCACCCTCTTTGATGGGGAAGGTAAACGGAGCTATACTCTTGCCAAAGGTGTCATTTAACTGCTCTACAACCTTTGCATAGTCAGCCTTTATGTCGTCGAGCTTGTTTACAAACACAATCTTGGACTTCTTGCTTGCGATATTCCATGCTCTTTCCGTACCTGCGCTTACGCCCGATTTGCCGCTTACAACGATAAGTGCCGTACCGCAAACAGAGGCAGCCTCAAGCTGCTGACCCACAAAGTCTGCAGTACCGGGTGTATCGAGGAAGTTTATCTTCGCATCGTTCCACTCTATCGGTATAACAGAGGTATTGACAGATATATTTCTTTTGATTTCTTCCTGATCAAAGTCAGATGTTGTATTTCCGTCCTCTACCTTGCCTATTCGGTCTATCAGTCCTGCCTTGTGGAGCATTGCTTCACAAAGCGAAGTTTTGCCTGCATTGGAGTGTGCAAGAATACACACATTTCTTATTTTTTCTGTACTGATCATTGGTCATTACCTCCTTAAACTTGATGAATTAACTCTTTAGTGCTAATTCCTATACAAATTATTTCGATGTATATGCCTTTATTCCCTTTTTCCATAGATAACAAAAATATGCGAAGTTTTATGTGAAAGATTAACAAAAAGATTAGATTTTATATGAGTTTTTAAGTTAAAATAAACATAACTTCGTCCGCTATACGGTATCCCATATCACACTAGGTATGAATTTTGGGAACATTATGTTTTGCCCCAAAATTCATAAAGCGTGTTATACGGGATACCGCATATCGGACGAGAGCACAGCGGAGGTTATTCAATGCGTTGCGTCGCACCTAGCAACGATTGAATATCCTCTGATGAAGCTCATTGTGCTGATGAGCTTAATATTGACCCCTATACATTCCCCTCTGCGCTGTGAAAAACAGACGGAAAAACTAAAAATCCCTTTGGAATTTTAACCGCATCTGCGGAGGGCACGGAGACCGTGCCTAGTCCTCGATTGCGGAAATTCCTTCAGGGATTTTAATTTTTTCTGTTTCGTCTGTTTTTCAAGGCGTTCCATGGGAATGTATAGGGGTCAAAACCACCCGTCATACACAAAAACAAACCCGCAAAAGCGGGTTTGCACCATACTTATTCACTATTACCTATTACTTCCTCTACGCTCTGGGATGTGCTCTGTTGTACACTTCCCTGATGCGGTTTTTCATAAGCTTGGTATACACCTGAGTAGATACGATATCCTTGTGTCCCAGCATTTCCTGAATGGAAGCGAGGTCGGCACCGTTCTCCAGAAGGTGTGCCGCAAAGGAATGTCTCAGCGTATGCGGTGTAATATCCTTTTCGATACCTGCCTCGCGGGCGTAGCTCTTGATGAGCTTCCAGAAGCCCTGACGGGTCATTCTCATTCCGTTGCAGTTGACAAAAAGAGCCTTTTCGTCAGGCTGAGCGACCATTGTGTGCCTTGCACCGCTTAAGTATTCCCTGAGTGCTCGTATTGCTGTTTTGCCGAGCGGTACTATCCGTACATCGTTTTCGCCGACGCACTTTATGTAACCGAAATCCAAATCGGGATCATTCTTATTAAGCGATATAAGCTCGGACACCTTGATTCCTGTAGCATACAAAAGCTCAAGCATTGCTCTGTCTCTCATGCCCTTGGGAGTGGACATGTCGGGGCATCGCAGGAGGGTGTTGACCTCCTTTGTGGTAAGGATTCCCGGGAGCTTCTTCTCTGCTTTGGGTGTTTTCAGTCTGTATGTGGGGTCGGAAACAACCTTGCCCCTCAGATGAAGATATCCGTAAAGTGCTCTCACCGATGCCAGCGACCTCGAAACAGACGATGCCGCCTTACCGCCAATCTGCATATAGGTGATATAACCCTCTATGTCCTTTGAATTGGCCTTGGTAACATCAATGTCTCTAGCTTCTATATAATCGGAAAACTGCCTGATGTCCCTTGAATAGGACTGAAGGGTGTTTTGGGCAACCTTCTTGTCATTTTCCAGATAGTCTACAAATTCACACATAAGTGTATTCATCAAAAGATACCTCACTTCAAAACTAAAATCCCTGCCCCTATCTGCACAGCCTCAGCTATGCACATAAGTGCAAAAAATGCCGCAACCTTAAGCCCGAACAGCGCATAACCTGAAGCCTTGTCCCTTGCCGTAAGGGAGCACGCCCTGTAGGAAAAGCGCAGAGAAATCAAAAACAAAAGTATGTAGAGCGGCAAAACCAGAACATTTGATATAAATATTGCAAATAATATTCCCAGAGCCTCATTCATAATGCAGTATCTTGCAGTAAGACCTGCGGCACATCCCATAAGGAAGCCCTTCAAAAGAATATAGCCCCCGGGCAGAAACGAAACGGGAAACCCCGCACCGAAGAGAAAAACAGCCATACAGAATATAAAGTCTGCAAGTGCCGCCTTTTTGAAGCTTTTTGAAAACTGAGCGTTTTCAAACGAAATCCCCTTGGAAAAATCCGTACCGAGTCCGAATATGCCTCCCTCTGTACGAAAAGAAATTACAAGTCCGATAAAAATACATATTCCCAAGGCGAAAAGGCATAACAGAAAAACCCTCGGTATTTCATGCTTTTTTGATTTGTTTTTCAATAATCTTCCCCCGCTTTTTCTGAAGTTACTTAATATTATGAAAACAAAGGGGAAATTATTCTTTTATTTTGTCAAGCAGTTGTGTTATGAACAATTCTGTAAAGGGTAAATTTCAGGATGCGCATAATCAGAGGATATTCAATCGTTGCTAAGTGCGTATTTCAAGAACATCTGCTGTGCGCTCGTTCGATATGCGCTATCCCGCATAACACGCCTTATGAATTTTGGGCTTAATGTTCCCAAAATTCATACCTAGTGTGGTGCGGGATAGCGTATAGCGGACGAAGCAATTGTATTAGTTTTGCCCTTCATAAAATTCCTCACAGTATACGGAATCTATTTTGGATGATGTCTTATTTACTCATCGCTTGGGCCTTTCGTGCACACGCGTCCACCGCATTCATCACAGATGCACGGAAACCGTCATTTTCCAGACTGTGCACCGCATCTATTGTAGTACCTCCTGGCGAGCAAACCATGTCCTTGAGCTGTGCGGGGCTAAGTCCTGTCGAAAGCTGCATAAGAGCACTGCCCATAAGGGTCTGCGACGCAAGAAGATACGCATCGCTTCGGGATATGCCCTCTCTTACCGCACCGTCTGCCAGAGCCTCTATGAACATAAAGGCATATGCAGGTCCGCTGCCGCTTACTGCCGTGCACGAATTGATGAGCTTTTCGCTAACCCTCAGGGTCTTTCCCGCACCCGAGAAAATTCTCTCTGCAAAATCAAGCTCTTCCTCACTCACTTTGCCGTCTCCCGATATAACCGTCATGCCTTCGCCGACAGTAAGGGCAATGTTGGGCATTGTGCGGATTACCTTGACATCGCCGAGAATACTCTTGATATAATCTATGGTAACGCCTGCGGCAATGGATATGTATACCTTGGTGTCATAACCCTCCTGCATCTTAATGGTATTGAGCAAATCACCAAAGCCCTGAGGCTTAATGCATAATATTATGTAATCTGAATTCTTAACAAGATTTTGCAAATCTGTTACATTTATATCAAAATTCTTAACCTTGTCGGAAATCTCAAGAGAATGAGCATATATGTTCTGAGCCTTTATAACATCATTGTTAACCAGTCCGCAAAGTATGGAACTGCCCATGTTTCCAACACCTATAAAGCCTATCTTTTTATCCATAATCAAACCTCCGTAAGGCAATAAAATTTCCGAAGTAAAATTGATTATAACACACTTTGTTACAAAATGTAAAGAGTTTTTTAATATTTTTTCAAATATTATGTCAACAAACCGCATCGTTTTTTCGGTTGACTTTTAACTGTGGCTATGGTATCATAAAAATGTATATATTTAATCATTTACAAGGAGTGATAATTTTGGGTAATCTTATATTGGTTGTAGACGATGAAAAACCGATTGTGGAAATACTTAAGGTAAACCTTGTCAAAAGCGGTTACCGTGTTATAGAAGCCTACGACGGCATAGAAGCTGTTAACAAGGCAATTTCAGAACAGCCTGACCTCATACTTCTGGATGTAATGCTTCCCGGGCAGGACGGCTTTTCTGTGTGCAAAAAAATCCGAGAAACCTCCTCTGTACCTATAATTATGCTTACCGCAAGAGAAGAAGAGGTTGACAAAATCCTGGGTCTCGAGCTTGGAGCAGATGACTATATGACAAAGCCGTTCTCACTTAGAGAGCTTATGGCAAGAGTTAAGGCAAACTTAAGAAGAACACAGCTTTCTGCCAAGGATGAACAGGGCGGAGAGGTTATGAGCTTCGGCGAGCTTTCTATTGATGTGGAAAAATACGAGGTTAAGAAACGCGGAGAGGTCATAGAGCTTACATTCCGCGAGTTTGAGCTTCTTAAGTTCCTTGCAACCAAAAAGGGCAAGATTTTCTCGAGGGAAAATCTTCTTAACAAGGTGTGGGACTATGAGTTCTACGGCGATGTAAGAACGGTAGATGTTACAATCCGCCGTCTGAGAGAAAAGATAGAAGACAATCCGAGCATGCCCGCATATATAATGACCAAGCGAGGCGTGGGATATTATTTTGGAGCATAATTCATGTTTAAGAGTCTGAGTCTTAAGGTAGCAATGATGTTTGTACTGCTTACCGTATCCATAATTATACTTATAGGTACATTTATGACGGAAAGTATAGACAGCTTCTACGATAACGAATTCAATAATCTTATGTCGCTGGTGTTCAGCGAGGATTACTCAAAGGAACTTAATGCCTTAGCTTCGTCGGGCATGGATGCCGAGGGTATATACAAGAACATCAGTGTATACAGCGGTCAGATAGGTGTGGACTCGTTCCGCAATATCTATCTTCTGGACGGCAAATCGGGAAAAACTATCGAAAACCTCACCTCCAATGCCGAGCTTTCCAAGACACTTGAGATATCACCCAACATAATTACCGCAATCGGCGGAAGTGTGGGAAAGAGCAGTTTTTCGGGTTCGGGCTATATGGATTTTGCCATGCCCGTGACCTCGGGAGGAGAGGTCAGATACATTATATATGTCTGCGATACCAAGGAAGACACAGACAATGTAATCAGCTCGATATTTACCATTATGATACAGGCTCTTCTTATAGGGCTTGCCCTGTCGGTGCTTTTGTCACTGCTTCTTTCAAAGACCATAATCCTGCCCATACAGTCGCTTACAAACAAGGCATCAAGGCTCTCGGAGGGAGACTTTGACGAGATTATAGAAGCACGCTCTGATGACGAGATAGGCAGACTTACCAATACCTTTAACCGTATGGCATCGGAGCTTAAGGACACCCTTCACGAAATCCGAAGCGAAAAGGACAAATCCGAAACCATACTCAAGCACATGACGGACGGTGTTGTCGCTTTTACAAAGCTGGGCGATGTGATGCATATTAATCCTGCCGCAAAGGAGCTTCTTAAGATAGAGGACGAGAGCAGCATTACCTTTGAGTCTCTTTTTGGCTCAAAGACCGATGTAACTATAGACAAGCTTTTGTTCTTGCCCCATTTTAAGAGTACGGAGCAGAACATAACAACAGATACAAACGAGCTTATTGTACACTTTGCCCCCTTTAAGAATACGGACGGCTCAGACGGAATAATTGCCGTTATTCAGGATATAACCGAGCAGAAGAGACTCGACAACGCACGGAGAGAATTCGTGGCAAATGTATCCCACGAGCTGAGAACACCGCTTACCACGGTTAAGAGCTATGCGGAGACCCTTATGGAGCTTGCGGAGGACGGCAACACGGACGACGGCATGATACGCTCTTTCCTTAATATAATAAACGGCGAAGCAGACCGCATGACAAGACTTGTAAAGGATTTGCTTCTTTTGTCAAGGCTTGATTATTCGCTTAGGGATATGCCCAGAGAGCCTTTTGATATAAGCAAGATGATACATTCTCTCTGCGACAGGCTTTCTATCACAAGCAAGGAAAAAAAGCAGACCCTTGTATACGAGCCTACAAATGCCCTTCCGCTTTATATCGGAAGTCCCGACAGAATAGAGCAGGTGCTCATAAACATAATAACAAATGCCATCAAGTACACACCGCAGGGCGGAATGATACGCGTAACCACTATGCATATGTACAGCTCCATTACAATAAAGGTTACGGACAACGGAATAGGAATTCCCGAGGACAAGCTCGAGCATATATTCGAGAGATTTTACCGCGTTGACAAGGCACGCTCAAGAGAGATGGGCGGAACGGGCCTCGGTCTTGCCATAGCCAAGGAGATAGTTGAGGCACATGACGGAACTATAGAAATTAAGAGCAAGGCAGGAAGCGGAACAGAGGTTATAATAACTCTTCCGATACAGAGCATGTAAATGTTATGTGGTTTTAAGCTCATTGTAATGGTTTCGTAACATTTATATAGTATAATACAAATAGTGAATTAGTATGGTATTTACATAGAAAGAGTGTGATTTTATATGAAACTCAAATTTATAACTGCAGTAATCCTCTGCATACTTATAGGTGCACAGCCTTTGATCAGCATGGCATCTTCTGAGACTCTTCCTGCAGATTACAAGGGCAATTCAGAGGTTCTTATCGACATCAAGAATCCCGAAACCGCAGTAAGCTCCACAGCAAACAAGGTTTGTGTTATTTCTGCAGTTGCAGTTCCCGGCACTACAGTAACTCTTTACAGCTATGACTCTGCAAACGAAATATACACCAAGATGTATGTTGAGGGCGCAGCACTTGAGACTGTTGTGGGTGCGGCAGGGCTCTATGCACAGAATATAGAATTAAAGCAGGGTACAAACAGTATACTTGTTGTTGCACAGTCCGGAGATGCAGTAGAGACAGCAAAGCTTGATATCACTCATATCAAGAACAGCCTTACAGATGCAATCAGAAATCTCTGGCAGTCTATTATTGGGCACTAAGGTGAGATGCGTATGAAAAAGGAAACCATCAAGACCGCAGTATTGGTTTTATTGGTAACAAGCAGTATAATATTGACCATCAACAATTGGTTTAGTGAAAAATTATGGCCCGAGGGCTATAATTTTTTTTCTAATTTGGCAAGTTATTTTACAGACAGCAGGGAGCACAAGAGCTACTACCTTTCCAAAGAGAATGTGTCAAGCCCCGCCAAGATAATTGTTAATAACGGTGAGCACAGAGGGGTATATACACATACATCCTCGGAATTTAACGATATGGCAGGCCCTGTTAAGAAAATCCTGAGGGAAGCTCTGGCTATAACCGATGTCACAGAGAGCACACCCGAGGCATGGAAGGATGCACTTAAGTATAAGTCCATATACCTTTCCTATCCTGTGGAGTATGATACCAAGACCTTTTCTGCGATAATGGATGCACCGACAGGCACAATTACAGGGGGCAGCCTTAAGGAATTTATTCTTGTGTCGGGAGATAATATTACGGGCAAACCGCATCTTCTTGTTAAGAACTCCGACACCTATCTGGATATAACGATGAGTACCGACAGCCGTGAGATAGATTCTCTGGTCACTCAGTATGCCACAGGCTCGGTTGGTGAGTCGCCGTATTCCTTTGAGCTTAATTTCGACAAAGCGGAGGAAAGCTCTGAGCAAAAGGTTATAATAGACTCTCAGGTTATTCTGTCCATCAAGCCGAGGACGGTTTCTACCATGAGGGAGATCAATTATTTTGAAAACATTTCCAGAGACAGAGAGCTTTATACAGAGTTTCTTATGTCATTCGGGTTTAATCCCTCGAGCCTCAAAAAGAACATAAACACAGACAATTCCATCGTATTTGCCGAGAACTACGGAACAATCAGGATGTATCCCGACGGTCTTCTGGAATTCCGTTCGCTCGACGGCACAAAGGGTATAAGCATAGGAAATTCCCTTGACTTTTATGAAACATTTATAGACTCTATAGAATTTGTCAATAATGTATGGGACACCGCATGTTCTGACACCAATATGAACATAAACCTTTCGTCAATAAGATACGGCGAGGGGGGTAACAGCTTTACTCTTGCCATAGACTACTACGCAGACGGTATGGAGGTTGTTACCTCGCTTGATGCTACAGATGCACACGGCAAAATGAATCATGCAATAGAGATAGAGATATCGGGTTCAAAGCTCGTATCATACAGGCAGATTGTAAAGGGCTATGTGTCTAACCGCGACTCCGTAACATGCAGTAATGTAATTGATGCACTGGATGTCCTCATGGCAAAGGGAAGCATCAAATCCGACACGATAACAGACCTTTATCCCGCATACAGCCTGTCGGATAACGGAAGATACTATCCGTACTGGGTGGCAAAAACCGACAAAAACGAAATCCGTATTATCAGGGAGTGACGGAACTATGAACTTAGGCAGGGTAAAGAGCTTTTTAATAATCCTGTTCCTGGGAATAAATATATATCTTATATGTAACTGGTATATTTCATCAAGGTTTTTTGTAAAGAGAGAGACCGTAGAGAGCACAATTGAGATTTTGTCCGACTACGGAATTGAGCTTAAGGAGGAAACTGTACTTAAGCACACTGTAAACCTAAGGAATATCGATACTTCCAACATCATATATACCCCAAGGTTTCAGGAAAACAAATCAGACTTTGTTACAGTTGACGGAAATATGTTTTCCATAGAAGTCAGGGACGCCTCAATAGCCCGAAAGGGCGAAAAAGCACTCAAAAAGGCAGTAACGGAATATCTCGGGGAGCTTGGACTAAGCCCGCGGTATATGAAGTATATTAACAAGAACGGCAACAGGTATATATATCTTGACATAAATGGCTATGAGATTTTTGACAGCGTAATAAGTATAGAGCCTACCGAAAAGGGCTTTAACCTCAAAGGAAGCTGGTTTGAGCCGATGGGAAGCCGTATATATTCGCGTCGGAGAGAGAGAAGCACCGTATATATAACAAGTATTCTAATGAGCATGACGGCAGATGAAGATATAATGGCAAAGACACCCTTTGAAATTACGGAAATCAAATACGGATACCTTGCAGGCAAGCCGTACGGGGACGGAGCGCATGTAACCGCAACGGCTCTTCCGTATTACAAAATAACCGACAGCAAAGGAAACACATATTATTACGATGCACAGAGCGGAGTAAGGTATAAATAAGGAGGATATAAAAAATGGCAAAATCAAGAATACCGATGGGCATGGGCGGAAATATGAATAATATGATAAAGCAGGCCCAGAAGATGCAACAGGATATGCTGAGAATGCAGGAAGAAATCGAAAAGGAAGAATTTGAGGCAACCGCAGGAGGCGGAGCCATAACAGTAAAGATGTCGGGCAAGAAGGAGCTCGTTTCTGTAAAGATAAAGCCCGAGGTCTGCGATCCCGATGATGTAGAGATGCTTGAGGACCTTATATTAACCGCAGTAAATGATGTAACCAGACAGGTTGATAAGGCAAACACAACGAAGATGAGCTCTATAACAGGCGGACTTAATCTGCCGTTTTAAGTAATAGGTAATAGAATCGTTATGTACAAACCCGCTTTGGCGGGTTTGTGTTTTTTTAGTCTGATATACCAAGCTCATTATGAAAATATTTGAGAGTTGTATATTTATATCTCTTTGCTTGATATTCGTTAGCTTTTCCGGCCGCAAAAGCATGATAACCTCTTATATATGTACGGAATTTGCTGATGCATTGTACTTTTTATAAAACTCTGCCGATAAATAGTGTAATTCGTAAAACTTTTTACTATCCATAATTACCTCATGTAAAGAATGAAGCCCTTGCGCCGAAGCACAAGGGCATATCTTCCGTTGGGATTTCTTTATGAAGGTGTTACCCTCACACCTAATCTTGAATCGGAATTTCTTTATAAAGGTGTTATCCTCACACCTAATCTTCGATTATATTGTAGCATATAAATCTGGTCTTGTCAACATGAAATCGCCAGATAATCGAAGTTCGGAAGATATTATATTTTATGTAATTTATAAAAATATAATTCTCCCATTTACTCGGTTTTTACCTCGGGTGACAGAGAAGATGCAGGGAGTACAGAGGGTGCCCCTACATATTACTCCTGCTCGTGAGCTATAAAATTTTCCTCTGCATCTTTTTGTGCTTTTTTGAGAAGCTCGATGGCATCTGTTATCTTGTTGAATAATTCAAAGTACATTTTTTCATATTCTGGCATATGTTTTGGTCTCCTTTTGTTTGGTAATGTTTCGTAATATTAAAAAATGCGCCGGCACGGAGCCGACGCACGAAAAACGCAGGCTCTCTTCTTTATCGCCAAACAAAGATATAACCAAAGAAAAAACCAGGGTTAACAAGAGCCTTCGTTTTATCTAAAACGAATAGCTGGTTTTATCTTTAATATTCATCTTTGCTTGGCAATTGTGATTATATCACAGAGTGCGAGTTTTTGTCAACCGAATATCTTGTCGAAATTTGGCAAGTTGGAAGCGAAGAAGAGATTTTATAGAAAAACATTGAGATAATATAAAATATGTTGTATAAACAATTCTGTAAAGGATAAATTTTATGATATGCTTCAGCAAAGGATATTCAATCGTTGCTAAGTGCGTATTTCAAGAACAGCTGACTAAAATCTGCACAAAAAACGGAGCCGCGCTGACAAGCTCACTCAGAGCTTGGCATCGCTAAAATTGCCAAACCGCAGCGGAAATTGATTTTTGGCAATTTTACTCCGTTTTTTGCTGGATTTCAGGCATCTGTTTTGTCTTGAAATCCGCAAGACGCAACTTATTGAATATCCTCTGCTGTGCGCTCGTACGATATGCGATATCCCGTAGCACACGCCTTATGAATTTTGGGGTAAAACATTCGACCAAAATCAAAGTAAAAATTCCGTAAAATCGACGGAATCAAATTACCGCTGCTGTCCGTTGATTTTAGCGATGCCTCGCTCTGAGTGAGCGTGTCAGCGCGGCGGGATTTTTACAAAGATTTGGGGCGGATGTTCCCAAAATTCATACCAAGTGTGATGCGGGATATCGTATAGCGGACGAAGCAATTTGCACTGCAATAACAAGAAAATCCTTGAAAAATGTTTTATTTTGTTATATAATGTGTTTTGTCGGAGAAATCTGACATAAAGGTGAGACCTGAACAAGTGTAAAAACCGGGCGGTTATGCCATCATCTCTCTAAAAGGAGGAGATAGCTTATGGATGAGAATTACATAATTACTTTTATGATAATTTTGTTGCTTTCATTAGCATTAACCATAAAAAAATAACGCCCACAGCCAAGTAGTGCGTTATTTTTTATAAACAACATTATTTGGCATAACCGCTTGAGGTCTTGCCTTTTTCTATATTTATTATAATGAATAAAAACTGTTTTGTCAACTATTTTTGAAAAACTCTATACCAGCGTGTTGGTTTTTCCTTCTGCTTTTCATATCATCCAAAGAAAAAAGCAGAGGAGATTAAAGCATCCCCTCTGCATATAAAGCCAATTAGCTATTGCATCTTCCACCCTGGGAGTCGGTAAAGCATCCTTTTTCCGGAGGGAAGAACTCATCAACCGGGAAATGAAGTCTGTCAAAAAGCTCACAAGGGTTGCTTTCGTTTGATACGGTACTGCACTCGTCATTTGGGATACAGAAGTCCACAACGGGAACTATAAGCTGTACCTTTCTTACAAGTCTTACAATTGTAAAGAGACCAAGGGTTACGAGCACCTTTCTTGAATCTGCGTTGTCTACAAAATCTTCGTCAAAAATCTTGCAGATGCTGTCGGGAACAGAGTTTACATCTGTCTCACCGCACTGGCAGCAGCAATTGTTGTTCTGAGGCTCCACGATTCTTGCACCCAAAGCGATGGGGTCAACGACCTCAATATGTGCTTCGGGAAGGTTGTTTTTGTGCCAGAGCTGAACATCGGCATCGTCAAACTTATACTTGGAACGGAAGGTTTTTGCATTACCCTCGGAACCGAAAAGGATTACCTTTTTGTCAAACACAGCAAGACCTTCTACCGTAGTGGGTCTGCCCATACCCGTGAACACATCAAGGGTAATGCGGAAGAAAAATCTTAAGTCCACAGAATAATATCCGCGGTTAAACTGTACGGGTTCCACATCGGAATATATCCAGATGATTTCCGCCTTTTTTGCTTTGACGCTGATTGCTCTGTCTACAAGACACTGTCCTGCTTCTGTCAGATATACTCTCAGGTTTTCTATACATTCTTTATCCCTGCAAGAGTCATATACTTTTTTTGTTTCTATGCAGGTATCGCCACTGTTGCAGGATGCATTATTATTATTGCATCCGTTACAACCGGGAAGCATTTTTTCACCCATTATAATTCCTCCTAATAGCTTGATTTTATTGCTTCAGTACATAATATGCAGAATTAAAAAAAGGGTTACAGCGGATTTGGGTTTTTTAAAATGTTATTTATAAAATCAAGGAAAGTTTATATAAACAATTCTCGAAAGGGTGAATTTTGTGATACGCTTCATCAGAGGATATTCAATCGTTGCTAGGTGCGGATTTCAAGAACAGATACCTAAAATCTGCACATAAAACGGAGCCGCGCTGCCAAGCTCACTCAGAGCTTGGCATCGCTAAAATCACCGAAACCGCAGCGGAAATTGATTTTCGGCAATTTTACTCCGTTTTTTGCTGGATTTCAGGCATATGTTTTAACTTGAAATCCGCAAAAAGCAACGCATTGAATACCCTCTGCTGTGCGCTCGTTCGATATGCGGGATATCGTATAGCGGACGAAGCAATTGTATTGATTTCGTTTCTATAATGACAAAAGGCACTGCAAATCAGAGCCTTTTTAATCATAAAAGAGTATTTACATATGATTTTTAATTTTTTGCCATGTGGTTTCTTGAGATTTTTAATTTGAATGTGCTTTTTTCTATTATATAGTCCTTTAGAACAAAATTCTTATTTTCCGTATATCCGTCCTCAGCCTGCAGATTTATATCCTGTTCTACGGTTTCCATATCGCCGTAGCGCAAAAGCTGTTTGTAGGTGGGTGTACGGGAGGGCTTTATATAATAGGAAAGAAGCTTAAGCCATATTAACACTATTAGTACAAGAGATATCCAGAAGAGTGCAACATCGCTTTCCTCGGTGTCCATTTCAAGACCGCGAAGGTCTATTGTGTACTCGGCGATTTCTATTGTTTCGCCTTCCTTCATGTTCTTTGTAAGTGCCGAGAGAATGGGTTTTTGCACCTCGGTAAGATGCCCTGTAACACTCAGGCTCTTGTCCCAGTTGCCATTTGCAAGCACCGTTACGGGAATTCCTGCAACATATGCCGTATATACCCTGCCTGTAACAAAGGTTTCGGTTTTATCGCCTATGGCCATTTCCTTTGTATAGACCGCTATTTCATCGCCGATTGAATCCAGCTCCATGCTAAAGAGATACCTTCCGTCCTGCCAGTAGGAATTGGAGCGGTAGACAGCATCGTCGGGAGATTTCTTATCCTTTCTGCCAAGCTCTACCTTGTCCTCGATAACCATCAAGGCACATTCCTCCCCAAATCTCTCAACATCAAGCGGGGATGCACCATTTGCCCATGTTCTCAGGTACGGCATTTTTGCCGTTGCAAACCAGATAAAAACTAAGCTTGTTATTATTAAAACTGTCAGAAACTTCCTGCGGTAGAAAGCCATGGCCCTATATACATATCCGTTTTTGTGCATAATTAACTCCTCTCGTACTCGTTGTACACATCCCGTCGGGACATTCCTCTTTGCCTTGCGGTCTCTCTTATTGCATCCTTTTTGCAGAGTCCGTCTTTTATAAGAGAGTCTACATGCTCCTTTATACTTATGCTTTCGTATTGTGTGGTGTCCTTTTCCTCACTTGCCCCTGCAAGAACTAAGACATATTCGCCCTTTGGTGCTGCTTTTTCATAATGCCTTATGGCTCCCAAAAGCGTTGTATGGAGCTTTTCCTCATGGAGCTTTGTAAGCTCTCTTACAAGGGTTACGGGTCTGTCGCCAAAGACAGATGCCATGTCCTCAAGGGTTCTTATGAGCTTATGTGGTGCTTCGTAGAATATCATTGTTCGCTTTTCGTTTATGAGGCTTTCAAGGTGCTCCTTTCGGCTCTTTTTGTTTACGGAAAGAAAGCCTTCGAAACAAAATCTTCCCGTAATCTGTCCCGACACAATAAGGGCATTTATAAGAGCGCATGAGCCCGGGACGGATATCACCTCAATATCTTCCTCAATACACATTTTTACAAGGTCTTCGCCCGGGTCGGATATTGCAGGCGTTCCTGCATCGGTTACAAGGGACACATTTTTGCCTTCCTTTAGCTGAGATATGATGTACTCGCCCTTTTCCTTTTTGTTATGCTCAAAATAGCTCGTAAGAGGCTTCCCGATGCCGAAGTGATTAAAGAGCTTAAGCGAATGTCTTGTGTCCTCGCATGCAATGAGGTCAGACATATTAAGAGTATCGAGTGCCCTTTGGGAAATGTCTCCAAGATTTCCAATAGGTGTTGCCACCAGATAAAGTTTGCCGTAATTCATATGTTTTCTCCGTAATTCATATGTTTTCGTAATTTACATAAATCGGGTTTTCTGTTTTGAGAGACGGCTTTGCACCGAGCATCCCCTCAATCAGTATAAGCACAGGGGCTTTTTGGGGGGACGGATGCACAAAAGCAATTCTCTTTGGCTCAAGCGATGCATTTCTCATTGAATAGAGCACATCGCACAGCCTGTCCATTCTGTGAACTATAAAAAACTTGCCTCCAAACCTTAGCATACCCGCAGATGCAGATGTGATATCATCAAGCGACGCAAATATCTCATGTCTTGCTGCCGCCTTGAGACCGTCGGGGTTCTGAAAGCCTGCGCCCACCTTCATATACGGGGGATTGCAGGTGACGGCATCGACAGAGGCAGGGGCAATGTGATTTTTCCAGTTTTTGAGGTCGTCGTTTATAAACGACAGTCTGTCCTTTAGACCATTAAGTTCCGTATTCTCTACGGCAAGGTCATAGGATTCCTTTAGAAGCTCTATTCCGACAATCGATGACGCCCTTGTTTTTGCAGAGAGAAGCACGGGGATAATGCCGTTTCCTGTGCACAGGTCAACCACACGGCTGTTTGGCGCTACTCTTACAAAGTCCGAGAGCACCACGCTGTCCGTACCAAAGCAGAAAAGGTCGCTGTCCTGAATGAGCTTTAGATTATTTATGCCTAAATCGTCTGTTCTTTTCATATAATTCCTCTTTTTTCCTTTTGTAACAAAAAGGACTGCAATCCAATCCCAAAGGATTGAATGCAGCCCCTTTTTAAGTGAAAAAAATTATTCTGCTACGGGAGCACCTACAGGACAAGCTCCTGCACAAGCACCGCACTCGATGCATTCATCAGCATTGATTACAAACTTGCCGTCACCTTCTGTGATAGCATCTACGGGACACTCAGAAGTACAAGCGCCGCAGCTGATGCAATCATCATTGATAATATATGCCATTTGGATACACCTCCTTAATATCATTAAAATATATTGCTATTATATTATAAAAAACACAGAAATTCAAGTCTTTTTTACAAATATATTTAGTCTTCCAGTCCTTTAAGCTCCTCAAGGTCAATTTTTTCCTCTTCTTTTCTTGCGCCTTTTCTTAGGATTTTAAGGTCTTTTGTTTTGTATTCCTTAACGCTTTTTTCTGCTTCGCCAACAGAGACAAGAGCAACACCCTTTAAGACATTGACGGATGTAACCGTTCCCTTGCCGTCGGGAGTTTCTACCAGCGCACCTGCATTGGGGCAATTTTTTGCAAGTGCCTCGTATACCGCCTGCTCGTTTTTGAGACAGCACATAAGTCTTCCGCAGGTTCCCGAAATTTTGGTGGGGTTCAGGGACAAGTTCTGCTCCTTGACCATCTTGATTGATACGGGGTCAAAGTCTCCCATGTATGAATTACAGCACAGAACTCTTCCGCACACACCCAGACCGCCAATCATTTTTGCCTGGTCGCGCACGCCAATCTGTCTTAATTCTATTCTTGTCTTGAAAACTGCCGCAAGGTCTCTTACAAGCTCGCGAAAATCTATTCTGCCGTCTGCAGTAAAGTAGAAAAGTATCTTGTTGTGGTCAAAGGTATATTCAACATCAATGAGCTTCATTTCCAGACCGTGCTTTTCTATTTTCTTTTTGCAGATTTCAAAGGCCTCCTGCTCTTTCTTCTTGTTGTTTTCTACAGTTTTGTCGTCCTCGTGTGTGGCAATTCTCAAAACCTTTTTTAGAGGGGATACGATTTTGTCATCCTCGACTTCCTTGGAGCCGATAACCGCAAGTCCGTATTCTATACCCCTTGAGGTCTCAACCACCACATGCATTCCTGTTTCTATATCAAAATCGCAAGGGTCAAAATAATATATCTTGCCCATTTTCTTAAAGCGAACTCCTGTCACCTTTGTCATTTTATCTGTCCTTTCCTCCTACACCTGAGCAAAAGAAGCGTAACCGCCATGGTGAAGCTTCCGTTTTTGCCTCTTTCCTTCTGCTCGTGAATAATTTCGTTCCATATGTTATATGCTCCGCGTGCGGATATCCTTTGCGACACGGTATTTATATAATTTGCTTTGTCCTTATTGATGATTTCCAGCCCTGTTTTGTGCATGTATATGTCCCTTGAGAGAGACAGCATTACAGAAAATATCTCTTCCTTGTCAGCCTTTATCTTATCAAGAATTGATGCCGATTCGTAGGGTGCATAAGGCTCGGGAGACAGCGACGAGAAAAAAGCATCCGCAACCTTGTCTCTCATTTCCCTGTAATCCGCATCGCCCACCAGCTTTAAGAGTCTTCCGGGGTTTCCTCCGCACATTGCAATTTCATAATCCGCATCGGGTGATATCCTTTTGAGGACATCGCTTCCAAGCGGAGAAAGCTCTGCAACAACAGACCTTGAGGCTATTGTCGGAAGAATGGGCGCCATGGTGTCTGCAAGCATCAGAAAGACCACTCCCTCGGGGGGTTCTTCTATAATCTTAAGCATGGCATTCTGCGCACCGATTGTTGCAAGGTGCATTTCCTCTGCAAGAATAACCTTGTAATCCGACATGACGGGTCTTGTGTACACCTCGGTTTTAACCGCGCGGACACTCTCTACTCCGAGAGATGCCTTGCCCTCTTCCCGTCTCAGTACCGTGAGGTCGGGATGCGAGCCCTTTTGCATACTCAGGCAGGACGGACATTTGCCGCAGGCGGTATGGCTTTCGCAAAGAATAAGAGAGGCTATATATCGGGAAACCGTTTTTTTGCCCATACCCTTTTCGCCTGTTATTATATACGCCTGGCTCAAACGGTCCGTTGCTATTGAGTTTTGAAAGAGACGGGCAATATTCTCTCGCCCCAATGGTATATTCATTATATTAACCTCACCCTTCATTATATACCCTGCAAACTACAAAATCAAGTGTTTTTATCTGTAAAGAATTGCCTCGCAATCTTCAAATTCCATGAGGGCACCCTCGCCCGATATAAACACCGCAGTAGACAGCGCATCTGCAAGGGCGGAATTCTTAGAAATCACCGTTGCGCTTCCCCTGTCGCTATTTGCGGGGTAGCCTGTAAAGGGGTCTATTATGTGGTGGTATATTTTGCCGTCCGCTTCAAAATATCTTTCGTACGGACCGCTTGTTACAACCGCCTTGTCGCATACGGTCACCTTGCGGAAGTATTCGCCTCTGGGTGCAAAGGGGGTCTGTATTCCCACAGTTTTCTCCCTGCCGAGAATATAGATGTTTCCGCCCAGGTCTATTACGGCTTCCCTTGCTCCGCCTTGCCTTAAAATTTCGCACACTCTGTCTGCGGCAAAGCCTTTTGCAATTGCACCAAGAGTTATGCTCATTCCCTCTTTGCCGAGGGCAACAGAATTATCCTTGGGATTTAATAAAACCTCTTTGTAATCCGCAAGCGCAAGTGCCTCTTCTATTTTGTCCTCGGGCGGTATCTTTGGGTCGGAACTTCCTACATTCCATAGGTCGCAAAGCGGTGCTACGGTTATGTCAAAGGCGCCGTTCGTCTTTTCTGATATTTCAAGGCTTTTGCCGATAAGCTCAAAAACTTCGGGAGATACCCTGACATATGTCCCTGCATCTGCGTGGTTAAGCCTGTACACATCGCTCCTCGGGTCTGTGGCAGACATGAGTGAGTCAAGAAGTTTGATTTCCGCAACCGCCCTGTCTGCAAGCTCCTTTGCTCTGTGTGCCGTCACATCTATTGACACGGTTGTATTCATTGCATAGTCTGTTACCCTCGCTCTTTTTGGCATAATCAGAAGTACAGCACCCAGAATAAGTATAGCTGCAACAAATATCCATACCCGCTTATTCATTTTTCGGATTAAAGGAGAGGATGTAATCCATCACATCATATGCCATGTCAAATGCCTCCTGGTTTGCATTTTTCTCCGCTTCCTTTTGGTTTCTTCGTCTCATGGCAACATAGAGCATGTCGGTGTCTATGCCTGCCTTTTCAAGAAGTGTATTGCCCTCTACGCTTATTCCCGACACATATTTTTCCTCGGGGCTTACAAAGGTTTTGTGACCCTCGTCCGCCTTGTGCGATATATCCTCAAATACTCCGTCATAGTCCTCAAGTGCATATTGATGCACAAGCATAAGAGTATGCTGTCCTGCATAAATTATTGTCTGTAGCTTCTGCAGGGTTGTCATGTCGTTGTTTGAGTCGGCATCAAAGCTCATCATAAGGCTGTCCATATAGAGGTTTGTCACTCCGTCGCCGTCGATATCTTTTAAGGTGCCGTCATCTGTAAGAGCCTTTTCGAGCCTTTGCTCAGCTTCGGGCGAGGCATAGGTGTCGGACAGAAATACCATATGAAGGTCTATATTTTCTGTGTCTGCACAGGACTTAAAGCCCACAAAAGCCAGAATAAGTACAAACAGGGCGAATATTGTATGAAATTTGTATTTATACCAATAATTTCCCCACTTTTTCTTAAATGTCATATGAGTGCAACCTCCAAAATCTTTTATACTTATTATAAGGTATAAAAGAAACAAAGTCAAATTAAATATTTGTAAACAGTTGACAAAAACCTTACTAACGGCTATATTTGAAAACAGGGGTGAAGATTTATTATGGAAGATATAAAAAGAGACATAGATATGGCACAAAAACTTGCCCTCGCCGTCTCCCAAAAGGGCGGAAGAGCCTATTTTGTGGGCGGTTATGTGCGTGATTTTGTTTGGGGCGGAGAATTAAAGGACATAGACATAGAGGTTCACGGTATAGACAAGGACAGCCTTTTAGAGCTTTTGTCGTTTCTTGGAGAGGTTACGCAGTACGGAAGGAGCTTTGGTATCTTCGGTATTGCGGGCTACGGCATTGATATTGCGCTCCCCAGAGGCGAAAGGGCGGTAGGGAGCGGACACAAGGATTTTGAGATAAGCCTTGATGAAAATATGGGGACATATAACGCTTGTGTGCGCAGAGACTTTACCATAAACGCACTGATGCAGGATATACTGACGGGCGAGATAACAGATCATTTCGGAGGCCTCAGTGATTTGAAAAACGGGATTTTACGGCATGTCAATTCCCACAGCTTTGGCGAAGACCCCTTGAGGGTATTAAGGGGAGCACAGTTTGCCTCGAGGTTCAACATGAAAATTTGCGATGAGACAAAGGAGCTGATGAGAGGGATAGATATATCCGTTTTGTCTCGGGAGAGGGTCATGGAAGAGCTTCTTAAGGCACTGCTAAGGTCAGAGAAACCGTCGGCTTTCTTTGAAGTCTTAAAAGAAACGGACAAGCTCGGCGATTGGTTTCCTGAGCTTGGGGCTCTTATCGGTATAGAGCAAAACCCCGTATATCACAGCGAGGGTGATGCGTGGACTCATACCATGATGGTGCTTGATAATGCGGTTAAATTCAAGGACATGGCAGAGGACGAAAGAGGCTTTATGCTGTCTGCTCTTTGCCACGATTTCGGCAAGGCGACCTCAACGGTTGTTATAGACGGTGTGATACACGCCTACAATCACGAGACCGAGGGACTGCCCCTTATAGAAAAATTTATGAAAAGGCTGACAAATGAGAACAAGCTCACAAGCTATGTTCTTAATATGTGCAGATATCACATGAAGCCAAGGGTGCTTGCAGGAAATGAATCCTCCGTAAAGTCAACCAACAAATTGTTTGATGCCTTGGTTGACCCCATGGGACTTATATATCTGTCCGAGGCGGATTCTCTGGGCAAAATTCCCAAGGGAGACCCCAAACAGCTTGATTTTCTCTTGGAAAGGCTTGATATATATACAAAGCTAATGAAAGAGCCTCATGTTACGGGAGCAGATCTTATAGAAAAGGGCTACACAGAGGGCGAGAGGCTTGGAGAAGCATTAAGATATGCACATAAGCTGAGACTTGCTATGGTGCCAAAAGAGGAAGCGTTAAAGCAGGTGCTTTCTCAAAATAAAAACAAATAGATGTTATTTTATTAACAATTCTGTAAAGGGTGCATGATGTGCTTCAGCAGAGGATATCCAATCGTTGCTAAGTGCGTATTTCAAGAACATCTGCCTAAAATCTGCACAAAAAACGGAGCCGCGCTGCCAAGCTCACTCAGAGCTTGGCAGCGCTAAAATTACTTAAGCCGCAGCGGAAATTGATTTTCGGCAATTTTACTCCGTTTTTTGCTTGATTTCAGGCATCTGTTTTGTCTTGAAATCCACAAGACGCAACTTATTGAATACCCTCTGCTGTTTAAAAGTCCGCTATACGATATCCCGTAGCACACGTCTTATGAATTTTGGGACAAAACATTCGGCACAAATCAAAGTAAAAATTCCGTAAAATCGACGGAATCAAATTACCGCTGCTGTCCGTCGATTTTAGCGATGCCTCGCTCTGGGTGAGCGTGTCATCACGGCGGTATTTTTACAAAGATTTGGGGCGGATGTTCCCAAAATTTATACCAAGTGTGATGCGGGATATCGTATAGCGGACGAAAGAATTGTATTAACTTCGTATTTCATAAAAATACTCATTTGGTGCTCAATTATTATTTATCCTGTAATTTATCTCCTGCATCGGTTTTCTTAAAACAAATCACTATGCGTTCCTGTTCTTGTAAGATACAATATCAACTCATCATCTGCAATTTCATAAATCAATAGCCAATCTGGGGTTATGTGACATTCTCTGCAACCTGCATAATCACCCATAAGAATATGGTCCCTATTCTTTTCCGGCAGCTGTTCACCATTTGCTAGTTTTTTGATTACCTCTGTGAGAAGAGATATATTATATCCTCGTTTTTGAATTCGTTTTAAATCTTTTTGAAATTTTGTGGTAGGTCTAATTGAATACATCAGCCGAGCAGCTCCTTCATCATATCATCAACATTTGTATATGTCTTTCCAAGAGAAGGATTTTTCTTCATTGCCCTTACTTCTTCTATTGCTTCAATCGTTTCGGCATTGGGAACTCTTAAAGAAATTTCAAAGGGAATTCTTTGCTCTCTAACTGCCTGTTTTGCAGACAATGTAAAAAATGTTGTCATATCCATACCAAGATTTGAAACCAATTCCTGAAGTTGAGCTTTTAGCTCTTCGTCCATACGCATTGTTACATTTGTTACAGCCATATTATCAACCTCCTTCACATATATAATACAGCATTATAATTATAAAGTCAATATATTATATGTACATTGTTATTATGTTATACACACAGATTCATTCTAAAATCAGTAAATCAGTGAACAATGCTGAATTTAGATGTCAATCTTCTCTGTGTTCCCGTACATCCGCCTTGAAAAACTGACGAAAGAGAAAAAATTAAAGCCCCTGAAGGAATTCCGCAATCGAGGACTAGGCACGCTTAGCGTGCCCTCCGCAGATGCGGAAAAAATTCCAAAGGGGCTTTTAGTTTTTCCGTCTGTTTTTCACAGTGGTGGAAGGGAACACAGAGAAGATCGATTACGCCTAATTATTATTTATCCTGTAATTTATCTCCTGCATCTTAAAGTCCGCACGGCTTATAAGCTCTGCACAGTCCTAGCCATTGGAGAATTCGCTAGAATTCATATCGACAAATTCATAATTTTTAAAATTATTGACTGTGACAGAAATATATGATATACTGAATTTACCACACAAATCAAATAAGGTATATTTCAAGAGAATGTTTTATTTTTGCAAAATAATGCATACTCTATTTGTGCATTCCTTGAGATATGCCAAAAGATTTGTGTGGTAACAAACAGGAGTTATGCATTTTTTGGTGCATCAGCTTTTGTTGATGCACTTTTTTAATGTGCATAATCTGTTTTGCCGGTTGCTGCACACTTCGAAGAAATCCGCTTTCAAGGCGAATTTCTTCGTTCTTTTTTTACTTTGTGAATTAATTCCGATACAAGTGAACAATTTAGATGCCAACTTTTTTGTCGATATGCAAACTCATTCTACCACAAAACCCGACAGCTTTCAACAAATGAGAAGAAATTCCAGAAAGTTCATACAAAATTAAAAATATGTTGAAATAGTATCAAATATATTGTATAATGTGTTTGTCGGAGAAATCCGATAAAAGGTAAGACCAAAAACAGTGTAAAGATAAGGCGGTTATGCCATCATCTCCCTGAAAGGAGGTGATAGCTTATGGACGAGAATTACATAATTTATTTTATTTTAGTAATTACCATAAAAAAATAACCCCCACTCCGCTAAAAGTCAGGGTTATTTTTAATCCAAACATTTTGGCATAACCGTTTGAGGTCTTGCCTTTTTCTATATTTATTATATAAAATAAAATCCGCTTTGTCAACTACTTTTGCAAAACAGCGGATATTTTGATGCATTAAAATATAATTGTTTTTCCGTTTGACACTTGTTTACGATTTTGAAATGTGTTAAAATATATTTTAGATTATAATAGGGGCGATATACATGACCAAGAAAATTAAAATAGGAAACAGATACATAGGCGGAGGAAGTCCTGTTCTTATTCAGTCAATGTGCAATACAAGGACATCGGACTGGAGAGCGACAACAGACCAGATATTAGCTCTCGAAGAGGCTGGATGCGACATTATCCGTGTGGCTGTGCCCGACCGCGAGAGTGCATCCGCAATAGAGAAAATCAAATCCCGCATACATATCCCCTTGGTAAGTGACATTCATTTCGATTACAAATTGGCTCTGGAGAGCATGGAAAACGGCACCGATAAGGTGAGAATTAACCCCGGAAACATAGGAAGTGAAGAGGGTGTCCGCCTTGTAGCAGAGTGTGCCTTAAAGTACGGCGTGCCCATAAGAGTAGGTGTTAACACAGGCTCGGTGGAAAAAGAGTTGCTTCAAAAATACGGTTCACCCACAGCCGAGGCAATGGCAGAGAGTGCCAATAAACACACAGCTATGCTCGAAAAATACGGCTTTAATGACATAGTGATATCGCTCAAGGCATCGGATGTTATAAAAACAATAGAGGTCTACCGCCTTATGTCAGAAAAGTCACCATATCCTCTGCATCTGGGTGTTACCGAGGCGGGAACCTTTCTTGGCGGAACGGTAAAGTCCGCAATAGGCATAGGCTCTCTGCTCGCAGACGGCATAGGCGATACAATAAGGGTATCTCTTACCGACGACCCGATTAAAGAGGTAACCGTAGCCAAGGAAATCCTGAGGGCACTCGGAAAGAGAGATGATATGCCGACCTTTATATCCTGTCCCACCTGCGGAAGAACAAACATAGGACTTATTCCGCTTGCCTCAAGGGTTGAAGAATACTTAAGAGGTGTAAAAAAGCCTATAACCGTTGCAGTAATGGGCTGTGCAGTAAACGGCCCCGGCGAAGCGAGAGAGGCAGACATAGGCATAGCAGGAGGCAACGGCGAGGGTCTTATATTCAAAAAGGGCGAAATATTTAAGAAGGTCAGAGAGGATGAGCTTTATGATGAGCTTGTCAAAGAAATAGAATTGATGTGAGGAAGCAAGATGTATAAGTTGGAAAATCTTATAAAAGGCGTACCCGTACCCGAGGCACTTCGCGATGCGGTGATATTCGGTACCAACGCCAGCTCATCGGAAAGAAAGATGGAGCTTACCGTTGCAAGCGAAGAGATTATTCCCTATGAGGTAATCGAGGACTACAAAAAGGCGGTAGCGGAAAAGCACAATCTTTCGGAATTTATCTTAAGAGTCAAATACGAAAATATAACAATAGATGATATAGACATAGACATGTATTACAAAAACCTTGTGTTCTATGTCAATGAGATTATCGGCGGAGTCCGCCATCTTTTCTTAAACAGCAGAGCGGAATACACAGACGGCAGGCTTCTTATACATTGTATGTACGGAGTAGATATGCTCAAGAGCCTTGACTGTGCCAATACAATTAAGAGACTAGTAAAGGCTCAGCTAAAGGCGGATATAGAGGTAGAATTTCTTGACGAAATGGATACCGAAAGGCTTAATCAATTGCACGAGGAAGCACTTAAGTCAATTACAATAGAGCCACCCCCACCGCCTGAGGAAAAGCCACAGGAAGAGGAATCAAATGTCATACACGGCAAGGATATATCCTCGGAGGAAGCTACAGATATAGACAAAATAACGGACGAGCCTAAGCAGGTCGTAATAGGGGGCGAGATACTTACTCTCGATTTCAGAGAATTAAAGAGCGAAAAGACCCTTATGACCTATATTCTTGCAGACCGTACGGGAGCATATTCGTGCAAGACCTTTCTCAGTAAGACGGGTGCAAAGAAGGTTAAGGCAAGTGTAAAAAAAGGTATGGCGGTAAAGGTCAAGGGTCAGGTTCAGTACGATACCTATGCAAAGGAAAATGTCATAATGGCAAATTCAATAGTGCCCCATAAGCTAAAGGGAAGATGCGACAACGCACCCGAAAAGCGCGTGGAGCTTCATATGCATACCAAGATGAGCACCATGGACGGCATGACAGACTGCAAAAACCTGATAAAGAATGCAATCTCATGGGGTCACAAGGCAGTTGCCGTAACAGACCACGGCAATGTTCAGGCGTTTCCCGAGGCGATGCATACCGCAGGGGACAAAATCAAGGTCATATACGGAGTGGAGTGCTATCTTGTAAACGACAGCACCAATATAGTAAGAGGCAGTACCGATATGGAGCTTGGCGGAGACTTTGTGGTGTTTGATATAGAGACCACAGGACTTCGTGCAGACAGAGACGCAATTACCGAAATCGGTGCGGTGAAGGTCTCGGGGGGCAAGATAACGGACAAGTTCCAGACCTTTGTAAATCCGGAGAGACCCATACCGAAGAACATAACCGAGCTTACGGGCATAAGCGATGATATGGTCGCAGATGCACCCGTTATTTCGGATGCAATAAAGAGCTTTTTTGATTTTGCAAAGGGCTGTGTTCTTGTAGCACACAATGCGTCCTTTGATACTTCGTTTATCAAGGAAGCATCAAGAGAAAGCGGTATAGAGTACGCATTTACCCACATAGACACTCTGGAGCTTGCAAGATGTCTCGTTCCCGAAGCGAAAAATTACAAGCTCGATACCCTTACCAAGCTATTCAGAATTAAGCTGACAAACCACCACAGAGCAATAGACGATGCTGCCGCTACAGGCGAAATATTTGTAAAACTTCTGGAGCTTCTTGAGATAAAGGAAATCACCCATATATCACAGCTTAATACCGCCCTTTCGGGAAAGGCTGATGTAAAGAACCTTAAAACCTACCATTGTATACTTCTTGTCAAGAGCCAGACGGGTATGAGAAACCTCTATAAGCTCATATCAAAATCGCATCTCGAATACTTCCGCAGACATCCGAGAATACCAAAGAGCCTTCTTTCCCAGTACAGAGAGGGTCTTATTGTCGGCTCTGCGTGCGAGGCGGGCGAGGTTTACAGAACTATACTGGAAAACCCCTACAACCTCGACTATGACGGCATAATGAACCTTATAGAATTCTATGATTATCTGGAAATTCAGCCACTTGGCAACAACGCATTTATGCTCAGAGAGGGCATTGTGGAGAGCAGTGAGGACTTAAAGTACATCAACCGCACTATAATAGACCTCGGAAGACGCGCACAAAAGCTCACCGTAGCTACCTGCGATGTACACTTTATGAACCCCGAGGACGAGGTATACAGAAGAGTGCTTATGGCAGGTCAGGGCTTTGAGGATGCTGACCTTCAGGCACCGCTTTACTTCCGCACAACAGAGGAAATGCTTAAAGAGTTCGACTACCTCGGACCCGAGCTTGCAAGAGAGGTTGTTATAGACAACACCAACAAAATTGCAGATAGCATAGAGGACGGCATTGTTCCCATTCCGCCCGACAAGGCACCGCCCGAGATACCCAATTCGGACGAAATTCTGCGTTCCAGTACCTACGAAAAGGCAAAGAGACTCTATGGCGAAAATCTTCCTGCAATAGTAAAGGACAGAATAGATGTAGAGCTTAACTCCATAATATCAAACGGCTATTCCGTATTGTATGTTATAGCACAGAAGCTTGTCCGCAAATCCAATTCCGACGGATATGTGGTAGGCTCAAGAGGCTCTGTCGGCTCGTCGCTTGTTGCATATATGAGTGACATTACAGAGGTTAATTCTCTCTGTCCGCATTATGTCTGCCCCGAGTGTAAGCACTCCGAGTTTATAAACGACGGCTCGGTGGGCAGCGGATGCGACATGGAGGACAAAATCTGTCCCGAGTGCGGAAGCCTAATGGACAAGGACGGACACGATATTCCGTTTGAGACCTTTTTGGGCTTTTCGGGAGACAAGGAGCCTGATATCGACCTTAACTTCTCGGGAGACTATCAGGGCAGAGCGCATAAGTATATAGAGGAGCTTTTTGGAAGCACCCATGTGTTCCGCGCAGGTACAATAGGTACTGTTGCAGACAAAACCGCCTACGGCTTTGTTAAGAAGTATTTCGAGGCCAAGGGCGAATATATATCAAACGCAGAGACCGAGAGACTTGTAAAGGGCTGTACAGGTGTAAAGAGAACCACAGGTCAGCACCCCGGCGGTATCATAGTTGTGCCAAAGTCAAGAGATGTGCATGAGTTTTCACCCATTCAGCACCCTGCAGACGATGCGGACAGCGATATCATAACTCTGCACTTTGACTACCATTCAATTGATACAAACCTTCTTAAGCTCGATATACTCGGACACGATGACCCCACCGTTATAAGAATGCTAAGGGACCTTACGGGCATAGACCCCGTTACAGTTCCTATGGGCGACCCCAAGACAATGAGCCTGTTTACGGGCACAGAGGCTCTTGGAGTTACACCTGAGGACATAAACAGCCCTGTAGGTACCTTTGCCGTACCGGAATTCGGTACAAAGTTTGTAAGACAGATGCTTGTGGATACCAAGCCGACAACATTCTCGGAGCTTGTGCGTATATCAGGACTTTCGCACGGTACGGATGTTTGGCTTAACAATGCACAGGACCTTATCCGTCAGGGAACCTGTACACTTAAGGATGCAATATGTACAAGAGACGATATCATGGTCTACCTCATACATCACGGAGTAGAGAATGCCAAGGCATTTAAGATAATGGAAAGTGTACGAAAGGGCAAGGGTCTTACTGAGGAATTTGAAGCAATAATGAAAGAAAACGATGTCCCCATGTGGTACATTCAGTCGTGCAAGAAAATCAAGTATATGTTCCCCAAGGCTCATGCCGTTGCATATGTAACAAGTGCATACAGAATAGCATATTTCAAGGTTCACTATCCCAAGGAATTCTACTGCTCATATTTTACCGTCCGCGCAGACGAGTTTGATGCCGAGGTTATGGCGATGGGCGAGAATGCCGCAAGAGAGAACCTTAAGATGCTTGAAGCCAAGGAAGCAGCAAAGGAAATTTCGGATAAGGAAAAGAGAATGATAACCATACTGGAGCTTGTTGTGGAGATGTATGCAAGGGGAATAAGCTTTGACCGCATAGACCTTTATAAGTCCCATGCGACCAAGTTCCTGCCCACAGATACGGGAATTCTTCCGCCCCTCAATGCACTCCCGGGAGTCGGAACAAACGCCGCAATAGCTATCTCGGAGGCGAGGGAAAAGGAAGCGTTTGACTCAATAGAGGATTTGCAGCAGCGTTCCAAGGTCAACAAAACCGTACTTGAGGTAATGAGAAAGTCGGGAATACTTGATGGCCTCCCCGAAAGCAGTCAGATGGACTTCTTCTCAATGGTGTAAAATATGAAGAAAAGAATTATTATACTTATACTGATTATAGCATCTCTTTTTGCCTCTTATCTCGGCAAGGAGGATGAAAAACCGCAAAGTAATGCAGATTGGTTTTCTCAGATTGAGGAATTTTCGGGAGAGCCGTATACCGAGATTAACGGAAATGTGCCGTTTTTTACCGAGGAGGAAATAACGGATGTGTCATTTGAGACCTACGGCGAAACGGACTCACTTGAGCGATGCACCGAGTGTATTGCAAGCATCGGACGGGACCTCATGCCGACCGAGGAAAGAGGATATATAGGTTATATAAAGCCGAGCGGT
>JAZSFO010000052.1:0-21911 GCA_045532255.1 Clostridia bacterium
TTTGCAAACTCCCGAGCAATATTTCTGTCACCAAACACCGCCATGGAATGTGATGGGTGGTATGTTCTTACTGCATCAGGATGTCCTGCGGCAATGCTGGGAAGCATGCGGATACAGCTTAGTGCGTTTTGTCTGTCACACACTAGGCTATCCCATGTAGTTGTGGGAATGCAAAGAAGACCGCCATCTCTTGTGAAATATTTTATCAGTGCTTCAAGAAGTGCCTCTGCACCGCCCTCAACTTCCCCTATTGCCTTAAGTGAGGTATGCATGGTTACAACGCTTCCCCTGGGTATATTAAATTTATCAATCTGCTTTATGATATCTTCTGTCTTATGCACGGTAATTTCTCCTTTGTTACATTAAATATTTTCTCTGTTTACAAGTCTGTCTTCGGCTATATACCATGTTCCATCATGCTCTACATAAACAATTTTATAAACAAGCTTTTTTGTAAATCCCGTTCCTGTATGCGTATTGAAATCATACTCGCCCGCATTTTCGCAAAGAACATAGTTGCACTCTGCTACTCTGTAGCCGTCATTATGAAGAGCCTTTGCAATCTGCGTTGTACAATTCTCACCCGTAACCGCACTCGAGATATCCAAATATCTGTCGGAGCTGTAATTGGTATATTCCAGCTCTTCATCGGTGTAATTTGGGTCCTCATCAAGCATGTACATAGGAATCGGATTAGAAATCATTTCGTGAACACCGCCGTAAGCAAAGCCCGAAATGTTATTCTCTGCATAAAGCTGAGAAGCACTGCTATACTCCGAGCCTGATGTATCCCAGTATCCCTCCGACGGACGAAGCATATCGACAAAGGCATCATAATTGGTGGCAATATGCTCAAAATTATCCAAATCATCTGCACTAAGGGGGATGACCTCCGCCTCTTCCTCAAGGACCTGCTGTCCCGAAACCGCTACGGATTTGACCTCTGTTGTCTTTTCTATATGAGGCTCTATGCTGTATACGGTGGATACCGCAGAGGCAACAATGGTTACAGAAAGTGCCACTCCGTACACATGAGACATAAGGAATTCTTTGATACACGAAAATAGTGTGTCTGTTACTGTGCCCGTAATATCGTCCTTTGTATGTTTTTTCAAAAAGTCATAAAACGGTCTGTATGTGTTCCGTATTTTTCTTTCACATTCATAGCATATGACTGCAGATTTCTTATTTGCACTTCCGCAATGAGTGCAATATTTAATTTCATCTACCTGAATATCATTCATTTTGCACCCTCCCTCATTTGCTTATAACAATTACTCTTACCTTGTCGGCGGACTTGCCTTTTCTTATTGCATCTATGTATATAGCGTCGTACTTGTCTGCACTTACGGTATACCCCTGCTCCTTGTACTGCTTGGTTGTGAACTTCTGTCTGTCAGATTCCTCACCGTTTGAAACTGCGGTAAACTCTATGTCTTCTGTTCCTATGGGAACAAAAATCTCAAGCATGGCTTCTTCCTTAAGCGGAATGATGTAGTACTCCCCCGCCTGCTCATTGTACTGAATCTTATAGCTTTCGCTGTCCTTAAACCTGATGCCGTTCAGATTCCCGTACATTGTAAAGAAAAAATATCCGAGCACAACAATAAGCCACACTGCCTTAAAGATAACATTTCCTGTAATCTTCTTAAGAAGCAGAGTGTCATACTTGTCCTTAGCTCTGTCGAGCTTTGCCCATACGGTCTTGTCATATTCAGCAAGATACATCTCGCTTGGGATTTCCTCACCGCAAACGGTGCAATATTTTGTCCCATAAGAAAGGTCACTCTTACATTTTTCGCAATTCATATTTTTCTCCTCATCATTGGTTTTTGTGTGTTTTACGCCTTTACATAGGCTATCAAACCTTCAATCTGTGAATGCTCGCTGAAATCTCCGTCAGCATCGCAAAGCTCAACTAAAAGCCTTTCCATCTCAGACGGGTCTTTTTTTGAACTCATAAGCTTCTTTAAGGTTTTAAGGGCAGTTCTATGTACAAGACTAAGCTCATCTATAACCATTTTGCCCGTAAAATTAAAGAGTTTAACACAAGCGGGAATGCCGTTTTTAAAGTTCTTTTCCACAACAAGCTTATCATAATAATCCCTGCAATCAATTGGCGTAATTCCTGTTGAAAAAACAGCAATTTTCTTATCCTTGAGCCTGTCGATGTTTTTGGTAATAAGTGTTATACCGTTTATGACCTCTGCGTAGAGACCTCCGCCGTATATTATTGTATCATAATCCAGAAGCTCTTCTATGGTTACATCTCTGGCATCTTCTACTCTGCAGTTTAACTCCTCGCCTATCCAATGTGCATATTGTTTGGTAGAACCGTATCATGTTCTGTATACAACTATTGATTTCATATCACCATCTCCTTCTACTTAATTATGTACTACTACAACGAGGAACTTATGTCAAGGCGGGGTATAAAAACATACCAATCTTTTTAGTGCATCTTTGTGCCAAAACGTGTACGCACGCAATTGGATCTAACGCCAAGCGTTTGAATAAAGCTCTGCGTCTTCCGCAAACCACAAGCCTATTTGACTATTTAACGGTTCAGATATATCGTTAATATTCGTAATTGTTTTGCCTGTTTCGGTATAATATGTTATCGTATTTCTGCAATGTAAATTTGAGTCTTTGTAAGAATATGTTTTTTCCTGAGTCACATCAATACATATGGTAACTTCTGAATTCGAAAAGCTATTTCGATTTTCATCAATATATGATGTCATTTCAACAAATACAAACTCTTTTGTATCAGGGTAGAAAATTTTTCCTAAATTTGTTAAATCATCAAAATCATAGTCATTAGATTCGCATGTAACATATGTTCGGACTTCAACATCTTCTTGAAGCCAATGGAGTTCTTCATCTGAACAATTAGAAACATCTAATTTAATGACAGTATACAAATCGTATGTATACGTTTCTTTAGAATATCCTTCATAAAATTCCACAGACTTTAATTTAATATCTGTTTCATTATATTTAACTGTCACAGGGAGAGTCTCTGTAGTAATATCGACACCGCTGTCGGATGAATAAATTAGATTACCGTTTTCATCTGTTGATGTTTGTATGTCAGATGAATTATCACATCCGCAAAAACAGTTCAATAAAATTGACATCATAATTAAACAAATCCATTTTTTCATAATTTAGCCCTCTCTTATTGCTCGTTATTCATAAATTTATATACTCCAATATTATACCATAAATACAAGCCTCCAACGGCTTGTTACCTTATAAGGTTCAATAAACACATAGGAAGAAAAGCTGAAGGCTTTTCAACATTGATTGTGTTTATTATACCATATAAAAACATCATCCGCAAGCTATAATAAACGTGGTTATACTTGATTTTTTCTTCGATAAATAGTACAATTAAATAGTTCTATACATATGATACGAGGTTTGACATGGAAAGCACTTGGATAATATTTGTATTTATATATGCACTTCTCAAGGGCGGAAGAGAAGGCATGAAAAAAGCCGCCACAAAAAAGAGCAGTACCAACGAAATACTGTTTTTCTACACCCTGCTTGGTCTAATTATGGTTATCCCGTTTTCGAAAACTGCATTTGACATAGACCCCATATTCATATTCTATTCGTTTATAAAGGCGGCGGTATGCTGCATAGCGTGGATGTTTTCGCTCATGGCTATCAAGTCCATGTCCGTAAGCCTATACGGAATAATGGACCTTTCGAGAATGGTTTTTTCGACCATGCTGGGAGTGCTTATGCTTGGCGAAAGCCTTACGGGTGCTAAAATAGCAGGACTGTTACTGGTCGTAACGGGACTTGCCCTTGTTAACACAAGGAAGCACACCGCATCGGGAACGATGACCTTATTCAGCCTTGTTGCCGTTCTCTTAAATTGTTTCTTTAATGCGGTTTCGGGCGTAATGGACAAGATTATCATGAAAAGCATAGATTCAAATCAGCTTCAGTTCTGGTTTATGTTCTTTATGACAATTATAAACGGCATTATCCTTGCTGTACGAAGAGAAAAAATCAGCTTTTCGTCCGTAAAAACAAATTACTGGATACCGCTTATGAGCATTTCTCTAATACTTGGCGACAGGCTTCTGTTCGAAGCAAACGCCAACCCTCAAAGCGAGGTAACGCTAATGACACTTATAAAGCAATCGTCTGTAATAGTAACGGTGCTTACAGGAAGATTTGTATTCAAGGAAAAGGGTCTTCTTTTCAAGCTCCTTTGTACAGCTATTGTTATAACGGGAATAATGATTCCCTTGATTTTTTAGCGAGGTGGTAAATATGCTTGGTGTATTACTCAATGTCTTTACTGTAATAGCAGGAAGCCTGCTTGGAATTCTCTTTCACAGAGGTATATCGCAAAAGATATCAACTGCCGCAATGACCGCAATAGGTCTTTGCAGCATATACATGGGGATTGAAGGAATGTTAAACGGTGCCGACACCCTTTGCCTGATTGTAACAATGGTCATAGGCTCTGTCATAGGCACTGCCCTTGATATAGACGCAAAATTTAACAGCCTGTCCCAAAAAGCAGAAAGCAAATTCGGTGGCAAGGGTCTCAGCGAGGCATTTGTTACCGCATCTCTTATATTCTGCGTGGGTCCCATGACTATACTCGGAGGTCTGGACGCAGGACTTAAGGGCGATAACACCCTTTACTTTACAAAGGCGGCACTTGACTTTGTTTCGTCTGCGATGCTTGCCTCAGCTATGGGCGTCGGTGTAATATTTGCATCCTTAACCGTACTTGTGTATCAGGGACTCATGGTAGGTCTGGCATTTGCGATTTCGGGATTACTGACAAATGACATCATTACCGCCTTGAGTTGTGCAGGCTCTCTTATGATATTTGCACTTGGACTAAACCTTACGGGAATAGGAAAATTCAAGGTAGCAAACATGCTTCCTGCGATGATAGTATCGCCTCTTATTACATGGATTTCAAGGCTACTGTAATCAGGCACAAAATTACCCCCTGCGAAAATTCTCGCAGGGGGTTTGTTATTAGATTAAACTAATTCGATTATTGCCATTTCTGCAGCATCACCGCGTCTGGGACCCAATTTGAGTATTCTTGTATATCCGCCGTTTCTGTCTGCATATTTGGGAGCGATCTCCGCAAATACCTTTGTAACAACATCCTCTTTGGTTATATAACCAAGAGCCTGTCTTCTGGAATGCAATGTATTAGTCTTGCCTAATGTAATCATCTTTTCTGCCATGCTTCTTGTTTCCTTAGCCTTTTCGAGAGTTGTCTCGATTTTGCCGTTTTCGAGCAGAGATGTAACAAGGTTTCTGAGCATTGCATCTCTGTGGTCAGAAGCACGACCAAGCTTTCTTGTACCGGGCATATGATAAACCTCCTTTGTACTATTTGTAATTATTCGTCATATTCCTTGGAGAATTCCAGTCCGAGAGAAGTAATCTTACTTACAACCTCTTCTAAGGACTTTCTTCCGAGATTTCTGACTCTCATCATTTCAGCTTCGGACTTGGAAACCAAATCTGCAACTGTATTGATGCCTGCTCTCTTTAAGCAGTTGAACGAACGCACCGACAGGTCAAGCTCTTCGATTGTTGTTTCCAAAACCTTGTCCTGCTTCTCTTCTACTGTGTCTACCATGATATCGGTATTTGCGATATCTGCAGACAAATCTGTAAAGAGATTCATGTGCTCCGTTACAATCTTGGAGCTGAGTGAAAGTGCATCCTCGGGAGCGATGGTACCATCTGTAAATATTTCTATTGTAAGCTTGTCATAGTCGGTTATCTGTCCTACACGGCAATTTGTAACTGTGTAGTTAACCTTGTCAACGGGGGAGTATACGGAATCAACGGGAATTACACCGATTACATTCTGTATCTTTTCCTTGTTCTTTTCGCTTGTGACATAGCCTCTGCCGTTTTCGAAAACAATCTCCATGTAGAGTTTTGCCTTATCGCTGAGTGTAGCAATGTGCAAATCTCCGTTGATGATGTCTATTTCGTGGTCAGTAACTATATCCTTTGCAAAAACCTCACCCGCACCGTTTGCTTCGATATAAACGGTCTTGGGTCCGTCTGCATAAACCTTGGCTATGATCCTTTTTACATTGAGAATAATCTCTGTTACATCTTCCTTAACTCCGGGGATTGTGGAGAACTCATGGAGAACTCCGTCAATCTTAACGCTTGTGGGCGCTGCACCGGGAAGAGAAGAAAGAAGCACTCTTCTTAATGCATTTCCAAGTGTAGTACCATATCCTCTTTCCAGAGGCTGAACTTCAAATCTAGCATAACTGGGGTCGGTCTTGTCATCTACTCTTTCAAGACCCGGCTTCACCATTTCGATCATATTTTAACCCTCCATTCAAATACCATAATTATCTTATATTTGAGGGTAGCCTTATTATTTAGAATACAACTCGACAATGAGATGTTCTTCGATGTCTAAGTCGATGTCGTCTCTCTGAGCCAAAGCTACAACCTTTGCCTGCATGGTGTTTGTATCAAGGTCAAGCCACTTGGGAACAGCCTTGCCTTCTGTCTGCTCTAAAATAGCCTTGATCTTGGGAAGGCTTCTGCTGCCTTCCTTAAGGGTGATAACTTCGCCTTCCTTAACGAGATAAGAAGGAATGTTAACCTTCTTGCCGTTTACTAAGAAGTGACCGTGTACAACGAGCTGTCTTGCTTCTGCTCTGGAAAGAGCAAAGCCAAGTCTGTATACAACATTGTCAAGACGGCTTTCGAGAACCTGGAGAAGGTTTTCACCTGTTACACCGCTCTTCTTGTTAGCCATCTCAAAATAATGAGCAAACTGACTTTCGAGAACGCCGTAGTATCTCTTTGCCTTCTGCTTTTCTCTGAGCTGTAAACCGTAGCCGGAAAGCTTCTTTCTGCTCTGACCGTGCTGGCCGGGAGCATATTCTCTCTTATTGATTGCGCACTTTTCGCCGTAGCATCTGGAGCCCTTTAAGAACAGCTTCTGTCCTTCTCTTCTGCAAAGACGGCATACCGCGCCTGTATAACGTGCCATGTATTACACCTCCTGATAATCAGACTCTTCTTCTCTTGGGCGGTCTGCAACCGTTGTGGGGAATCGGAGTTACATCTTTAATCATTGTTACTTCAAGTCCTGCTGTCTGGAGAGCACGGATAGCCGCTTCTCTTCCTGCGCCGGGACCCTTAACATATACTTCTACGGACTTTAATCCATGTTCCATAGCAGCCTTAGCAGCGGTTTCTGCTGCCATCTGGGATGCAAAAGGAGTACTCTTCTTGGAGCCTCTGAAACCGAGACCGCCGGAGCTTGCCCACGAAAGTGCATTACCCTGCACATCTGTGATTGTTACTATGGTGTTATTAAAGGTGGAGCGAATATGAACAGCTCCGCGTTCAATGTTTTTCTTTTCTTTTCTCTTACGAGTTTTCTTGACCTGAGCCATTTAGTTATTTCCCTCCCTCTTATTTCTTCTTGCCTGCGATTGTTCTCTTAGGACCTTTTCTTGTTCTTGCATTGTTCTTTGTGTTCTGTCCTCTTACGGGGAGACCTCTTCTGTGACGGAGACCTCTGTAACAACCGATTTCTATAAGGCGTTTGATATCAAGAGCAATCTGTCTTCTGAGATCACCTTCTACTGTGTAATCTCTGTCTATGATTTCTCTTATCTTTGAAAGTTCATCTTCTGTCAAATCCTTGACTCTTGTATCAGGATTTATACCAGCTTCTGCTAAAATCTTGTTTGAGCTCTTTACGCCGATACCGTATACATAGGTAAGGCCGTATTCAACTCTCTTTTCATTAGGTAAGTCAACACCTGCTATTCTTGCCATTAGCTTTTTGCACCTCCTGTTTAATATTAACAATAGTATATATTCATAACCGAAGGGTTCACAGTACCTTCGTACCGTGCAGCCGCTCCCTTACAGCTATAAGCCTAAATGAGTATTTATGCTGTCTTGCAGCAAAGGGATTTATATATTAACCCTGTCTCTGTTTGTGCTTGGGGTTTTCGCAAATAACCATAATCTTACCTTTTCTCTTGATTATTTTGCATTTTTCGCACATAGGTTTTACTGATGGTCTTACTTTCATTTTGGCTACCTCCTATCAATTATTTGGCTCTCCATGTAATGCGTCCTCTGGTCAAATCATAGGGACTCATTTCCACAGTCACCTTGTCTCCGGGAAGAATTCTTATAAAGTTCATACGAAGCTTACCGGAAATGTGTGCCAGGATTCTGTGTCCGTTTTCAAATTCAACCTGGAACATAGCATTGGGCAGTGCCTCTACTACTGTTCCTTCCAATTCTAAAACATCTTCTTTTGCCAAGTACAAAACCTCCCTTTTACAAAATCTCAATCGGATATTCCGCTTGTGTACCTCACAAGAGAGTATCTGACTTCCTTGTTTGTAAGCTTGCCAATTGTTTCAAGCTTATTTACAATGAATTCGTCTCTGTGCCCTGTAAGAAGCACATGCTTTAGCTTCTTCTTTTTGGGACTTCCTACCTTGCGGCTCTTGCCGTTTGCAAGGTAGAGATAATTATCCTCCTGGGATATCACAATGAAACATTCGCCCGCATCTCTGCCTGCTGATGCATAAACAAATTCACCTTGATGAACATCCATATTAAAATACCTCATCATATTCTGTAAGAAGTATCGGGTCTGAGTCGGTAATAAGAATGGTGTTTTCGTAGTGAGCCGAAAGAGACCCATCTACTGTTACCACCGTCCAGTTATCCTTAAGGGTTGTGGTGTGGTAAGCGCCGTATGTTACCATAGGCTCTACCGCAATTGTCATACCCTTGACCAGTCTTATTCCCTTGCCGAAGGTACCGTGATTGGGTATCTCGGGGTCCTCGTGAAGTGACTGACCTATTCCGTGACCGCAATAATTTCTGACAATTCCAAATCCGTTATCCTCCACATGCTTTTGTATCGATGACTGAACTGAACCCAGTCTTTCGCCGTGGCGGGCATATTTTAACCCTTCAAAGAAGCTCTCTTTGGTTACATCCACAAGTCTCTTTGCCTCGGGGGAGATTTCCCCTACGGCAAAGGTTCTTGCTGCATCTGCGTGGTATCCGTCTTTTACCGCACCTACATCAATGCTTATGATGTCTCCCTCGCAGAGCTTTCTGCCCGAAGGAATTCCGTGTATCACAACTTCATTTATCGAAGTACAGATACTTGCGGGATAACCGTTGTAATTAAGAAATGACGGTTTTGCTCCCTGACATAAGATATATTCTTTTGCAATCTTGTCTAACTCTTGAGTAGTAATTCCGGCTTTAATATACTTCTCTATCTCCTTGAGAGTTCCGTATACTATTCTGCCTGATGCTTTCATCTTCGCTATATCAGCTGACGATTTGATATATATCATATGAGATATCCTCTTTAACAAAGCTTTTCGAGCATTTCAAGAACCAATTGAGTTGTTGCCTCAATTGTATCCTTGCACTCAACCTTTGTGAGCTTGCCCTTTGCCTCGTAGTAGTCCTTAACAGGAGCTGTCTGCTCGTGATAAACACTGAGGCGGTTAGCTATTGTTTCGGGATTGTCGTCTGCTCTTGTAATAAGCTCTGCACCACATTTGTCGCATATGCCCTCTGTCTTGGGGGGCTTTGATGATACATGGTAGGGAGTTCTGCAAGAGGAGCACTCTCTCCTTCCGGAGAGTCTCTTTACTATAACGCTGTCGTCAACCTCAAGAGATAATGCCGTATCTATTTCTATGCCGCTCTCTTCCATGGCCTTTGCCTGATTGACTGTTCTGGGAAATCCGTCGAGGATATATCCGTTTTTGCAGTCATCCTTTGCAATGCGGTTTAGAAATATCTCTATAACCGCTTCGTCGGGAACAAGAAGTCCCTTATCCATGTAAGATTTTGCCTTGAGGCCAAAGGGAGTTTCGTTCTCAATAGCCTCTCGGATTATGGCACCGGTAGATATTGCCGGTATAGAAAATTTTTCGCTTAGTATCGCTGCCTGAGTGCCTTTTCCGGCACCGGGCGCACCCAACATAATAAGTTTCATACCGTCACCTGCTTATTATTCTAAGAATCCTTTGTAGTGACGCATAAGCATCTGGGATTCTATCTGCTTTGTGGTCTCAAGTGCAACTCCGACAACGATGAGCAGTGATGAACCGCCTATAGCATAGAAGTTGTAGTTTATAACCTGCGAAAGCACCATAGGAAGAACTGCAACAACGCCAAGGAAGAGCGCACCTGTAAGTGTGATTCTTGTAAGAATCTTGGAAATGTACTCACTTGTGGGTCTGCCGGGTCTGATACCGGGAACAAATCCACCGTTTCTCTTCATGTTGTTTGCGATTTCAACCGGGTTGAACTGTATAGCTGTGTAGAAATATGTGAAGAACACGATGAGCAGGAAGTAGAGAACCATGTAGAGCCAGGAGGTCTGTGTAAACAGGCTCCAGAATCTGCCCCAGAAGGTTGCTCCGGGAGTATAACCCATGAATCCCATAATTGTAGAGGGGAAGCTCATTATACTCATGGCGAAGATAATCGGAATAACACCTGCCATTGCCACCTTGATGGGAATGTGTGTGCTCTGACCGCCGTACATCTTTCTGCCAACCATTCTCTTTGCATACTGAACGGGAATTCTTCTTTCTGCATTGTCCATGAATACAACAAATGTAACCATGATAAGCGAAACCAATGCAATTGCAATAACGCTCCAGATATTGAGTGAACCTGCGGAGAAGTTCTTGCCAATTGTGGTAATCATTGAAGGAATACCGGATACGATACCTGCAAAGATTATTATAGAAATACCGTTACCTACACCTCTTTCGGTAATCTGCTCACCAAGCCACATAAGAAATGCGGTACCTGCGGTAAAGGTGAAAACTATTGTAACGTATCCCCATACGCCCGGGATGCTTACAAAGCTCTTAAGTGCAAAGTAAAGTCCTGTTGCCTGTATGAAGGAAAGTATTACTGTACCGAAACGAGTCCATTTTGCGATAACTCTTCTGCCTTCTTCGCCTTCCTTTGAGAGTCTCTCAAGGGCGGGAATAGCAACTGTAAGAAGCTGCATTATAATTGAAGAGTTAACATAGGGGGTGATACTCATTGCAAATATTGTTGCATTTGAGAAAGCACCGCCCGAGAAGGCATCAAGCATAGCGAACAGGTTGTTGCCCTGACCGCCGAGCAAGCTCTCAAGAGCGCCCTCTCTGAGACCTGGAACCGGAATAAAGGAACCAAGTCTGAATATAAATATCATGAGCAAGGTGTAAAGCATTTTGTGTCTTAAGTCCGGGATAGCCCAGGCATTTCTAAGAGTCTTAAACACTTTTACATCACCTCTGCCTTTCCACCTGCTGCTTCTATCTTAGATGCTGCAGAAGCTGTAAACTTAGCTGCTTTAACGGTGAGCTTCTTGGAAACTTCGCCGTTTCCGAGAACCTTAACGCCGTCTAATGCTTTGGAAATAATTCCTGCATCAATGAGTGCCTGTGCGTCTACAACTGCACCATCTTCAAATTTGTTAAGATCAGAGAGCTTAACCTCAGCGAACTGCTTTGCAAATATATTTGTAAAACCGCGCTTAGGAAGTCTTCTGTATATAGGCATCTGTCCGCCTTCAAAACCGATTCTTACACCGCCGCCGCTTCTGGCATTCTGACCCTTGTGACCGCGGCCTGCTGTCTTGCCGTTACCTGAACCGTGACCTCTGCCCTTTCTCTTTGAATCCTTTGCGGAGCCAACTGCGGGAGTAAGTTCAAATAATTTCATCTAAGGCACCTCCTTCTAGATTTATATTTCTTCTACACTGACTAAGTGGCAAACCTTTGCTACCATACCCTTAATCTGAGGTGTAGCTTCGTGAATTTTTTCGTCTCTTATCTTCTTTAAGCCAAGTGCCTTAACAGTAGCAATCTGGTCCTTCTTGGAGCCGATTGTGCTCTTGGTTAAAGTAACTTTTATTTTAGCCATTGTTATATCCTCCTAATTTAATTTGAAGTATGTCCTCATTAGCCGAGGATTTCTTCTACTGTCTTGCCCCTTAAAAGAGCTACTTCTTCTGCAACCTTGAGGCTCTTTAAGCCTTCGAGTGTTGCATGAACAAGATTGTTAGGAGTGTTGGAACGAAGAGACTTTGCTCTGATGTTGCGGATACCTGCAAGCTCCAGAACGGATCTTGCGCAGCCTCCTGCGAGCACACCGGTACCTTCGCCGGCAGGCTTAAGGAGTACCTTACCTGCACCGAACTCACCGATAACTTCATGAGCAATTGTAGTACCTACCATAGGAACTGTAATCATGTTCTTCTTAGCGGCATCAATTGCCTTTCTTACAGCGTCCGGGATTTCGGCAGCTTTACCTGTACCTGCACCAACATGGCCGTTTTCATCGCCAACTACGACAAGAACACTAAATCTGAAGGTTCTACCGCCCTTTACAACCTTAGCAACACGATTGATGTTAACTATCTTTTCTTTTAAATCTAATTCGTCTGCGTTAAATCTTACCATAAAAGCTTTTACCTCCTTATTAGAATTCTAAGCCGCCTTCTCTGGCGCCCTCTGCGAGTTCCTGAACTCTGCCGTGATAAACATAGCCGCCTCTGTCAAATACTACAGCCTTGATGCCCTTTTCGAGTGCTCTGGAAGCAACCAAAAGACCAACCTCTTTTGCTGCAGCTTTGTTGCCGCCGTATGCAAGCTTTTCTTTGATTTCCTTATCCAGTGAAGAAGCTGAAACCAAGGTCTTGCCCGTTGTGTCATCTATAATCTGTGCATAGATGTTACTGAGACTTCTGAATACATTGAGTCTGGGGCGGTTAGGAGTGCCGGAAATGTTCTTTCTGACTCTTAAATGTCTTTTTATTCTCTGTGCATTACTGCTCTTTTTACTAATCATTTATTTCTGCTCCTTTCTGGCTTACTTCTTAGCGCCTGTTTTACCTTCTTTTCTTCTGATTACTTCATCAGCATACTTGATACCCTTGCCCTTATAAGGTTCAGGCAATCTCTTTTCCCTTACGACTGCAGCAATCTGTCCGACAATCTGCTTGTCGATACCCTTTACAATGATTGTATTGGGATCGGGAACTTCGAAAGTATAATCGTCGCCGTCTTCCATTTCTACAGGATGGGAGTAACCCAATGTGAGCACGAGCTTCTTGCCCTGCTTCTGGCATCTGTAACCGACACCGTTTATCTGGAGAGTCTTTGCATAACCTTCTGTTACGCCGACTACCATGTTGTTTAAAAGAGTTCTTGTAAGACCGTGGAGTGATCTGTTTTCTTTCTTGTCATCCGGTCTTTCTACGATAATCTGGTTTTCTTCAATCTTGATTATCATATCTTTGTGAAGTGTCTTTTCGAGGGTTCCCTTGGGGCCCTTTACGGATACTTCGTTGTTTGCGCCAACCTGAACAGTAACACCTGCAGGTACATTTATAGGCATTTTACCAATACGTGACAATTTATTTCACCTCCAAAAATTCTTACCAGATAAATGCTAACACTTCGCCGCCTACATTAGCTTTTCTTGCTTCTTTGTCGGTCATGATACCTTTAGAAGTAGAAATGATGGCGATACCGAGGCCTCTCAATACTCTGGGAAGCTCTTCTTTGCTTGCATATACTCTGAGACCGGGCTTGGAAACTCTCTTAAGTCCGGTAATAACCTTCTGCTTGTTAGCAGCATACTTGAGTGTAATCTTGATTACGCCCTGTAATCCGTCGTCTATAACTTCATATCCGCTGATGTAACCCTCTTCGTTTAAGATTCTAGCGATTTCAATCTTAAGCTTGGAAGCGGGAACATTTACAGATTCATGTCTTGAAGAATTCGCATTTCTGATACGAGTAAGCATATCAGCGATAGGATCTGTAATTTGCATAATGCTACCTCCTTTTGTCTTAATATATTCTTACCAACTTGCCTTTTTAACACCGGGAATCTGACCCTTGTAAGCAAGCTCTCTGAAGCAGATACGGCAGATGCCGAACTTTCTGAGCACTGAGTGGGGTCTTCCGCAGATATTACATCTGGTATATTCACGGGTCTTATATTTCTGCACTTTCTGCTGTTTTACTTTCATAGAAGTTTTTGCCATTGTGATATACCTCCTCTCAAGCCTTTGTAAACGGAGCACCCATAAGTGTGAGTAACTCTCTTGCTTCTTCATCTGTCTTTGCTGTTGTTACAAAGATGATATCCATACCTCTTATTTTGTCGATCTTATCGTAATCGATTTCGGGGAATATAAGCTGTTCCTTGATACCCAAAGCATAGTTTCCTCTGCCGTCGAAGGCGTTGGGGTTAATGCCTCTGAAGTCTCTTACTCTGGGGAGTGCGATGTTGAATAATCTATCAAGGAATTCATACATCTTGTCGCTTCTGAGTGTTACCTTGCAGCCAAGGTTCATTCCTTCTCTTATCTTGAAGTTAGCAACGGACTTCTTAGCCTTTGTTATAACGGGCTGCTGACCTGTTATAGCAGCAAGGTCAGTTACTGCAGCTTCCAATGCCTTAGCATTGTCTTTTGCTTCGCCGACACCGATGTTAACTACTATTTTATCAAGCTTAGGAATCTGCATAGGGCTTTTGTAGCCATACTTTTCCATAAGAGCTTTTTTAACTTCCTGTTCGTATTTCGCTCTCATAACTGTCATGTGCGAAAATCCTCCTCTCTAACTATTAGTCATCTAATACTTCCATGCACTTCTTGCACATTCTGGTCTTTGTGCCGTCAGACAAAATCTTGTAACCTACTCTTGTCTTTTCGCCGCACTTGGGGCAGATGAGCATTACCTTGCATGCATATATAGGAGCTTCTCCGTGGACAATACCGCCAGTTTCGCCGGCTCTTCTAGCCTTTGTGTGCTTGGTAGCCATGTTAACGCCTTCTACGAGAACTGTTCTCTTGTTAACACCTACGGACAATACCTTGCCCTTCTTGCCCTTGTCCTTGCCGGAAATAACAACTACATTATCACCTTTTTTGATATGAATTTTATTTTTCATATTTGCCACCTCCTTACAGAACTTCCGGTGCTAATGATAAAATCTTCATATAGTCTTTGTCTCTAAGCTCACGAGCTATAGGTCCAAATATACGAGTACCTCTGGGGTTTTTATCATCTCTGATTATTACTGCTGCGTTTTCGTCAAATTTGATATAGGTTCCGTCGTTTCTTCTCAGACCGTTAACAGAACGAACTATAACTGCCTTAACAACATCGCCCTTCTTAACAACACCGCCGGGTGTTGCTTTTTTAACGGAAGCAACAACAACATCACCGATATTGGCATATTTTCTTCTTGAGCCGCCCAAAACGCGGATGCACATAAGTTCCTTGGCACCTGTGTTGTCGGCAACCTTTAATAAAGTCTGCTGTTGAATCACTTGACTCTCTCCTTCCCGTAAAATTACTGAGCTTTTTCAACAATCTCAACCAATCTCCATCTCTTGTCCTTAGAGAGAGGTCTGGTCTCCATGACTTTTACTCTGTCGCCGATATGAGCAACATTCTCCTCGTCATGAGCCTTGAGCTTATAAGTTCTTTTAACGATTTTGCTGTACAATTTGTGCTTAACGTTTTCTTTGATAGCAACAACGATTGTCTTTTCCATCTTATCGCTTACTACTACACCGATACGCGTTTTTCTGTAATTACGTTCCATTCTTATAGTTCCTCCTCTCTAATCAGGCAATCTGATTTAATTCTCTTTCACGAAGGATTGTCTTTATTCTCGCAATGGTTCTCTTAACTTCAGTAATTACTCTGGGATTGTCGAGCTGATTTGTAGCGTGCTGAAATCTAAGGTTAAAAAGCTCTTTCTTCAAATCCTCTAATTTCTGATTTAATTCCTCATTTGTGAGATCTCTTATTTCATTGATTTTCATTTAGAATCGCCCTCCATTTCTTCGCTTTCGCGGACAACGATTTTTGTCTTGATAGGAAGCTTGTGAGCTGCAAGTCTTAATGCTTCTCTTGCAACTTCCTCGGATACACCGCCTACCTCAAACATAACTCTGCCGGGCTTAACTACTGCTACCCAGTACTCAGGTGAACCTTTACCGGAACCCATTCGAGTTTCTGCAGGTTTCTCTGTGATTGGCTTGTCGGGGAATATCTTTATCCACACCTGACCGCCTCTCTTTGTGTAACGGGTCATCGCTACTCTGGCAGCTTCTATCTGGTTAGATGTGATCCAGCAGGGCTCCAATGCCTGAAGACCGAAATCGCCGTAGCTAACCTTGTTACCGCGCATTGCCTGGCCCTTCATGCGGCCTCTCATTACTCTTCTGTATTTAACTCTCTTAGGTAACAACATGATTATCTGCCTCCTTTGCTTCTGGGTCCTCTTCCTTTAGGAGCGTTGTTTCTCGGCTTTTCAGCTGTCTGGAGCTGCTTGCCTGCGTTCAGAACTTCACCTTTATAAATCCAAACCTTAACGCCGATTTTACCGTATGTGGTATCTGCCTCTGCAAAACCATAGTCGATATCAGCTCTGAGTGTCTGGAGCGGAATAGTACCTTCATGATAGTGCTCGCTTCTTGCAATTTCTGCACCGCCAAGACGACCGGAACAGGTTGTCTTGATACCCTTTGCACCCATCTTCATTGCTCTCTGCATAACCTGCTTCATAGCTCTTCTGAAGGAAATTCTTCTTTCGAGCTGTGCTGCAATGTTTTCTGCTGCAAGCTGTGCATCGACATCTGCGTTTCTGATTTCTACGATATCGATTATTACATTCTTGCCGATGAGCTTTTCTACTTTTTCTTTGATTTTATCCTTTTCAGCACCCTGCTTACCAATAAGGATACCGGGCTTTGCTGTGTGGATGTGAATTCTAACCTTATCGTCATTTCTTTCAATCTCTATTTTGGAGATACCTGCTGAGAAAAGTGACTTCTTAAGGTATTTTCTGATATTGTAATCTTCTACAAGATTATCACCGTAAGTTTTCTTGTCAGCGTACCACTTGGAATCCCAATCCTTGATAGCGCCAACCCTTAATCCGTGCGGATGTACTTTCTGACCCAAGGTTCTTCCTCCTTTACATTAAACTCTTTCTTTGAGAACTATTGTGATATGGCTTGTTCTCTTTCTGATTCTGAAAGCTCTGCCCTGTGCTCTGGGCTGTACTCTCTTGAGTGTCGGTCCCTGATTTGCAAATACCTCTGCAACATAAAGGCTGGATACATCCATACCGTGATTGTTCTCTGCATTTGCGATAGCGGACTTGAGAAGCTTTTCTACGATTTCGCTTGCTGCCTTGGGAGTAAGCTTTACGATTGCCATAGCTTCACCGACATTTTTGTTTCTGATCAAATCTATAACTGCTTTTACTTTTCTTGAAGAAATACGAGCATAGCTAACTTTAGCTCTTGCTTCTTTCGCAATGATTTTATCTTCCATGCGTAAATCCTCCTTCCCGGATTGTGAACTTGTTTACTTTAATTATCTTACACCGGTTGTCTTTGCGCCTGCATGACCCTTAAAGGTTCTTGTGGGTGCAAACTCGCCCAGCTTATGACCAACCATATCCTCGCTTACATACACCGGAACATGCTTTCTGCCGTCGTGTACTGCGATTGTATGACCAACCATATCAGGGAATATTGTAGATGCCCTAGACCATGTCTTAACAACGATCTTTTCGCCGGCATTATTCATATCAATAATCTTCTTTAAGAGCTTTTCATCAACGAAAGGTCCCTTTTTAACTGATCTTCCCATTTAATAAACCTCCTCCCAAATAAATGGTCTTAGTTGAGATAACTATTATATTATCTGCCTTTTCTTGTCTTAACGATATACTTGTTGGAATGTTTTTTCTTCTTGCGGGTCTTGTAACCGAGTGTGGGCTTACCCCAGGGAGTTACAGGTCCGGGCATACCGATAGGAGACTTACCTTCTCCACCACCGTGGGGATGGTCGCAGGGGTTCAATACAACACCGCGGACTGTGGGTCTCCAACCCATATGTCTCTTTCTGCCGGCTTTACCGATAGAAATGTTTGCGTGGTCAACATTACCAACCTGACCGATTGTAGCTCTGCAGTTCAAGGTAACCATTCTTTCTTCACCGGAGGGAAGTCTTACCTGTGCATAGCCGTTTTCCTTAGCCATAAGCTGAGCAGAGTTACCTGCGCTTCTTACGAGCTGTGCACCTCTGCCGGGGAACAACTCAATGTTGTGAATGAGTGTACCAACAGGGATGTCGTTGATTTCGAGTGCGTTACCGGGTTTGATATCTGCATCGCTTCCGGAGCGGATTACATCGCCAACCTTTAATTCGTTGGGAGCAATGATGTAAGCCTTAACGCCGTCTTCGTACTGAACAAGTGCAATGTTTGCTGTTCTGTTAGGATCGTACTCGATTGTCATAACAGTAGCATTCATACCGTCCTTGTTTCTCTTGAAATCTATAATTCTGTATTTGTTTCTGTTTCCGCCGCCTCTGTGACGAACTGTTATTCTACCGTATGAATTTCTTCCGGCATTGCTTTTCTTAGGTTCGAGCAATGACTTTTCCGGAGCAACCTTAGAAAGCTCTTCAAAGGTTGAAACAGTCATAAATCTGCGTGCGGGAGATGTAGGATTATATTTTTTTATTGCCATTCCTTTTCACTCCTTAATTCTAATAGTTTTGGATTATGCCATTCCGTCAAAGAACTCAATGGTCTTGCTGTCGGCTGTGAGCTTAACAACTGCTTTCTTCCAGTCTGCTCTCTTGCCCGATGTAGCGCCCATTCTCTTAACCTTGCCGAGAACTCTCTGGGTAGTAACCTTTTCTACCTTTACACCGAAGATTTCTTCTACAGCTTTCTTAATCTCAATCTTGTTTGCATCAAGAGCAACCTTGAAGGTGTATTTCTTGTCTGCGGACTGATCCATACTCTTTTCAGAAATGATGGGTTTTATAATGATATCGTACTTATTCATTATGCATACACCTCCTCAATTTTGGATACAGCATCTTTTGTAATAACCATTACATCATATTTCAAAACATCATATACATTGAGGCTTCCCATAAATGTGGTTGCAACACCCTGTATATTCTTTGCTGATCTAACAACATTGTCGTTCTTTTCGTTTGTAACGATAAGTGCCTTGGACTCAACCTTGAGTGCATCGAGCATCTTAACAACATTCTTTGTCTTGATTTCTTCGAGCTTGATATCGTCTACAACGATAAATGCACCTTCGTTAACCTTTGCGCTCAGAGCAGACTTAATAGCAATAGCTTTGAGCTTCTTGTTTACAGAATATCTGTAATCTCTGGGCTTAGGACCTAATGCGATACCGCCCTTGATCCACTGTGTAGCTCTTATGCTACCCTGTCTTGCACGACCTGTACCCTTCTGTCTCCAAGGCTTAATTCCGCCGCCGCGAACCTCAGAACGGGTCTTTGTGCTCTGTGTGCCCTGTCTCTGATTAGCCAGATAGTTCTTAACTACTGTGTGGATTGCAGTTTCGTTAACCTTTGCTCCGAACACGCTTTCGTTAAGCTCGATATCGCCGATCTGGCTTCCTTCCATATTATATAAAGCTACTTTAGGCATTGTTAGTCCTCCTTTCCTACGTCAAATTACGCTTTAACTGAGTTTTTGATAGTTACAACTCCGCCCTTAGGACCGGGAACCGCACCCTTAATGAGGATGATGTTCTTTTCTGCATCTACCTTAACTACATCTAAATTCTGAACTGTAACCTGTTCAACACCCATGTGACCCGGAAGTCTCTTGTTCTTCATAACTCTTGAAGGTGTTGAGCATGCGCCCATGGAACCAACGCCTCTGTGATAACCGGAACCGTGAGTCATAGGACCTCTGTGTGTGCCCCATCTCTTTACAGTACCTGCATAGCCGTGACCCTTGCTGATACCTGTTACATCAATCTTGTCGCCGTCCTGGAAGATGTCAACCTTGATTTCGTCTCCTACATTGTATGCGGAGTCGTCTGAGAGTCTGAACTCCTTGAGTACTCTCTTGCCTGATACATTAGCCTTGGCAAGGTGACCCTTCTGCGGCTTGTTGAGTGCCTTATCCTTTGCATCAACATAGCCTACCTGAATGGCATTGTAGCCATCGTTTTCAACTGTCTTTTTCTGAACGACTGTAACAGGGCCTGCCTCGATAACTGTAACAGGAATTACGAGACCGTCTTCTGTAAAAATCTGAGTCATTCCGATTTTCTTTCCTAAAATCGCTTTCTGCATTTTAGCTTTCCTCCTATTATGGTTATTGGTTGAAGCTAAGGTGCCTCAACATGACCTGTTGCTGACATTAAGTAAAGGGCAGCAACTCCCTTTCGCCTGCCTTACATAAGCAAGCTTCAAAATCAAGCTCATTACATCTGCTTAATTTCGATTTCTACACCTGCAGGTAAAGAAATCTTGAGCAGGCTGTCGATTGTCTTGGCTGTGGGCTCAAGTATATCGATAAGTCTCTTGTGAGTTCTGAGTTCGAACTGTTCACGGGAGTCCTTATACTTGTGTACCGCTCTGAGGATTGTAACAACCTCTTTCTTGGTGGGAAGCGGTATAGGACCTGCAACCTTTGCACCTGTTCTCTCTGCAGTCTCAACAATCTTCTTTGCAGACTGGTCGATTAACTGGTGGTCGTAAGCCTTAAGCTTAATTCTGATTTTCTGACTTTTAGCCATGATAGTACCCTCCTTTTTAAATTCTGGTGCCATTCCGGCAGTCATGAAAACGTACACCCTTCCGGGTGTGTCGTGCTCAATGCATTATAAATCCCGGCAAGCAATGCATTGCAAAGCTATCCGGGGCATAATACACCTATATCAAGTGACCGTGCCGCCCGGGTTCATGATCCGGACATTCTCCGTGGAAATTAACCGCAAGTACCGTTACTTACTGCGATTGGTAACCTCCCACATCATCGTATGTCATGCCACGCTTGACTATTATATAATAAAAAAACGGATTTTGCAAGACTTTTTTTCTTAGAAACCCACTTTTTGTAATTATTTTTTAATTTTCGTTAAATATGCACATATAGAATATGGTGTTTTGTGCATTTTCACAATACAGTTACAGCTTAAAAACCCTTTGAAACCCAGTAAATATGTGGCTTTGTACGGGATTTTGCAGGTGGATTGCATTATGTAAACCACTTGCAAAATATATTCTTTCATTTAACCCCTATATATAATAGTAGGAATTTTATTAAGAACAGAATAAATACAATTGCTTCGCACGCTTTGCGATATCCCATATCACACTTGGTATGAATTTTGGGAACATCCGCCCCAAATCTTTGTAAAAATACCGCCGCGATGACACGCTCACTCAGAGCGAGGCATCGCTAAAATCGACGGACAGCAGCGGAAATTTGATTCCGTCGATTTTACGGAATTTTTACTTTGATTTGTGCCGAATGTTTTGTCCCAAAATTCATAAGGCGTGTTATGCGGGATATCGCATATCGCACGAGAGCACAGCAGAGAGTATTCAATGCGTTGCTTTTTGCGGATTTCAAGTTAAAACATCTGCCTGAAATCCAGCAAAAACGGAGTAAAATTGCCAAAAATCAATTTCCGCTGCGGTTTGGCAATTTTAGCGATGTCAAGCTCTGAGTGAGCTTGTTCAGCGCGGCTCCGTTTTTTGTGCAGATTTAAGGCAGATGTTCTTGAAATACGCACTTAGCAACGATTGAATATCCTCTGATGAAGCATATCGTGAAATTATCCCAAAACCACCTTGCCATCACGATAGTCTACACTTATTTCTCCCTCGGGGGCAATTTCTCCCGACAAAATTGCATCTGCAAGGAAATCCTCCACCTGAGACTGTATGGCTCTTCTTAAGGGTCTTGCACCGTATACTTCGTCATAGCCCGACTCGGAAAGATGCTCAACCAGGCTGTCCGTAAAGGTA
>JAZSFO010000086.1:0-30909 GCA_045532255.1 Clostridia bacterium
AGGCTTATTTGGGTTACGCATTTTTGAAAATTAGTAGGTTTCTAAGCTATTATTTTTATAATTTCCCAGACTAAAATCCATTGTTTCTCACAGTAAAATCCACTATTTACGAGCAGTGGACGTTACTTTGGGAATTTTCCACTTTTTCTTTTCTTGTAAAATCTTATTCAACCATAAATTTTTCATTAAAACCAACTTCAAGAATTCTTCTTGCATATTCTCTTGCCAAATCGGGATTATGAAGTTTGTAGTTTCCGCACTGAATCGGATTTATTGCAGGAACCTCACATGAGGAAGCAACATCCCCCAGTGTCTTTATAACAGTTTCCCTTACTTCATGTACCTCGGGGCTTCCCCATACTGTAAGATAAAATCCTGTTCTGCATCCCATGGGCGAAAGGTCTATTATTCCTTCCATATACTCTCTCATATATGTTGCCATAAGGTGCTCAAGAGAGTGTATCGCCGCAGAATCCATCTCGTCTTCGTTAGGCTGGGTAAATCTAATATCGTATTTTGTAACAGTATCCCCCTTGTCTCCCTTGTAAACACTGCATTTCCTTATAAAAGGTGCTTTTACCTTTGTGTGGTCAAGCGTAAAACTTTCCACAAGCTCTCTGCCCTTTTCGTTCATATTATGTATCCTCCTTAGTGTTCATGCTTCTTGCCCGAGTGTGTGTAGAGAAGGTTAGCAAGCATTATATCATTTTCATCAAAGACAACTATGCCGTTGTCGGTAAGGAGTCTTGCGGCAACTCCCATACCCGCTATCTTGTTTCCCGAAAAAGTGCCGTCATAAATCTTCTTGCATCCGCAGGAGGGACTGCCTTGCTTTAATATTGCAAAGATAACATTATTCTCTTTTGCAATTCTTAATGTTTCACGGGCACCTTTTTCGAACATATCCGTAACATCCTCGCCCTCGGTGTTTATTACCTTGTTTCCGCAAAGCTCACTTGCTTTTCTTGGCGAGGGAAGTCCGCCAAGCATCTCGGGGCAAACAGGGACAAGCTCTCCCATATTCTTCCATTTAAGGAACAACGGGTGTTTTATGATATTATTACCGCCGTCATATTTGGTACATTCACCGTAAAGACATGCGGAAACCAAAATCTTTGGCATACTAATCATTCCTCCTCTTAAATGGTATCTCCACCAAAAGTATTGCCGCCATCATAAATGCACAGCCCATAAGCTCTCTTGCAAGGGGTATTGCTTTCGAAAACACCATGCCTGCAAGAAGTGCAAAAAGCGACTCCATGCTCATAATAATCGACGCAACAGCAGGCTCTGTATCCTTTTGTGCAACTATCTGCAGGGTATATGCCACACCCGAGCTGATTACGCCCGCATACAAAATCGGTACAGCACAGCTCACTATATCGCTAACCGAGGGTTTGTCTATAAAAACTATGTAAAACAAGCTTATTGTTCCCACAACAGTAAACTGCAGGCAGGAAAGCTTGATTCCGTTGAGCCTTGGCGAAAAGTAATCTACCGCCATTATATGAAGTGCAAATATAAATGCACACGCAAGAAGCATAAGCTCCGACTTATTAAGCGAAAATGTAACCCCCTCCTTGACACAGAGAAGATACAGACCCGCCGTTGCAAGAATAACGCTTATCCATATAACAGGGCTGATTTTTCTTCCCAGAAAGATGCCCAGAACAGGTACAATGACAAGATAGAGTGCCGTCATAAATCCCGCCTTGCCCTCGTCTGCATCGACAAGTGCCGCCGTCTGCAGAGTGCTTGCCGCAAAGAGCAGAATTCCGCATACTATACCGCCCAGTATCAGAAGAGGCGGACTATCGGAAACATATGTTCCTTTCTTTCTGCTTCTTGCATTTGTAAACATTATTACGGGACAGAGTGCCAATGCACCGCAAAAGGAACGAATTCCGTTGTATGTACAAGGGTGCAGAACATTTACACCCTCTTTTTGAGCGACAAAGGCAGTGCCCCATATAAATGCCGCTATAAGAAGCAAGATATTGCCCCTGATTTTTTTGTAATTTGTCATTTGTTATCTCCTAAATGATTGTTGAAAGTCCGTTGCATATAATAATAATCGGTATGCAAAGCAGAAACCACAGTACCGAATACGGCAGGCACACCTGACCGACAAGATTAAATGGAACCTTTGAATAGTCCCACACATTCCACTTGAGTATGAGGTTGACCGTGATACCGACAATAAACTCTACGGCAGTAATGGTACATGCACCGACAAAAGAGCGGAAAAGCATGCTTTCGGAAGATAGAATGCCGTTGAGAAGATATATTATTAAAAAGCAAAAACCGCCCGTAAGGGACATAGTCCAATGGGTATAACCCCGCCACAGAACCTCCAACAGGGAGTATCCCGAAGCACCAATCAAAAAAACCGTAATATACTTCATAGCCATCTCCATAATATTTACTACTAAATATTATTTGAGTATGGATGCTTGATATACTGATATTTTTTTGAAAATAATGGCATATACACCCAATTATAATTATATACCTATCAGCAGTTTTTTTCAAGTGTTTTAATTATTTTATTTCCCCGTACCATATACACTTCCTTTGCAAGCTTCATAAGAGGTGCATCGTTAGCTGAGTCTGTATAAAAGGCATCGATGACGCTTCCGTATGTTTCGGAAAAGAGCTTAACCTTGTTTTGGGAAAAGCAAATTTGTGTGAGTCTTCCCTGAGACAAGTCAAACTTACTTGTGATATAATTTTCTATACCCATTCTCCTGAAAATCTCTTCCACAAGAACATCTACATTTGCGGTAACTATCACATCGTCGGGTTTGCGTATATTTTCGTAAAACGGTTTGATTTTGTGCTCATGTTCGTCCCAGAAATCCGCCACAAGCTGAGGTATATCGTCAAAGAGAGTGAAAAATGTCTCGGTATAATACTTCCCTCTTTCGCAGAACTTCTCCCAAGGCATACGGCAGGTTTTGTAGGAAATAACATCCCGCAAAACAGGCAGAACAACCTTTACAAGCTGTCTCTTTCGCCTTATGCAGAACAAAAAGAAGTCAAAAGCACTCTCTCCTCTGTATATTGTATTGTCAAAATCATATACATTCACAAAATCAAATCCTCTCAAAAGATATACTAATAATTATAATATCTTTTGAGAATTTGTCAACATTACTTAGATTTGGGCTTTGATATGACGGAAAACAGCATGCCGAATAGTATTGCCGCCGCAATTCCCGTACCTGTTCCCGACACGCCTCCGCCAAGTACACCGAGCCAGCCCTTTTCTCCGATGAGCTTTTGTGCACCCTTTGCAAGAGAATAGCCAAAGCCTATAATAGGAACTGTTGCACCTGCATTTGCAAATTTTACAATAGGCTCATATACTCCTATTCCTGTAAGGATTACACCTGCAACAACATAGGAAACCATTATTCTTGCAGGGGTCATCTTTGTTCTGTCTATAAGAATCTGCGCTATGGCGCACAGAAGTCCGCCGACCAAAAAAACATAAACAAATTTCATTTTACTCCCCCCGTCTGCTCACCGCTACAGCATGAGCTATACCCACTACATTCTCACCAAGCTGAGAGGTTGTGGGACTCATAAGCGCTCCCGTGCACACCAACAGCATTTTGTCTATCTTTTTCCTGAGCATTTCGTTTAGAAAATGTCCGCAAAAGACACTCGCAGAGCATCCGCATCCGCTTCCGCCGGCACCCGTGTTTTTTTGTCTGTCGGGGTCGAATATCATCTTTCCGCAGTCCATGTGAACATCCGATATATCAACTCCGTCTCTTAAGGTAAGCTCCTTTACGAGGGTACTGCCGACATGTCCAAGGTCTCCCGTTACAATGCAGTCATAGCAGCCCGCATCAATGTTCATTTCCCTAAGATGTGCCGTGATGCAGTCTGCGGCGGCAGGTGCCATGGCCGCACCCATGTTTGCGGCATCTGTAACCCCGAGGTCTACCATTTTGCCTGTAGTAACCGCATCTATAGAAATCGGCGATTTTTGGGGCGAGAGAATTACCGCACCGCTTCCCGTAACCGTCCACTGTGCCGAGGGTGTGCGGACGGCGCCGTACTCCAGCGGAAATCTGTATTGCTTCTCGCTTGAGCAAAAATGACTCGAGGTTACCGTAAGGACATTCTCGCCATAGCCCGCATCGACCATTATCGAACCGAGGCCCATAGATTCTGCCATGGTTGAGCACGCACCGTAAAGTCCGAAATACGGAATTCCCATATCCTTTAGCGCAAACGAGCTTCCCGTACATTGATTAAGAAGGTCTCCCGAAAACGCATAGTCCATGTCGTCACATGTAAGCTCTGCCTTAGTAAACACACCTGTAACTGTGTGCTTTAATATATTATTCTCTGCCTGTTCCCAGTTTTTCGCTTCTATATATTCATCGTCATATACCTTATCAAAGCATCTTCCCAGAGGTCCCTCACCCTCTAACTTGCCCACCGAGGAATAAAAGCTCTTTATATATACGCTGTTATCAAACACAATGGTCTGTCTTCCTTTTTTGATACCCATATTACACACCCCCAAATAGCTTGTACAGAATTCCGTATATGACCGATGCACTTATGCCGTACACAAGTACGGGGCCTGCAATTGTAAACATCTTTGTACCGACACCGGGAACCATCCCCTCGGTTTTGTACTCCATGGCAGGCGAAACAATACTGTTTGCAAAGCCTGTAATCGGCACAAGTGTACCTGCCTTTCCGACATTTGCAATCTTATCGTATACACCAAGCGCAGTAAGGAGTGCACCTATAAAAATAAGACTTGCACTTGTTAGTGCGGAAGCATCCTCCTTTTTGATGTCAAACGAAAGATATATTTCTGTTATAACCTGCCCTATAACGCAGATTAAACCGCCGACAATGAATGCCTTGATTGTGTCCTTGGCAAGCTCGGAATTAGGCGTTGCCTTTTTTATCATCTGGCTGTACTCTTTTTTGGATATATTCATAGCATCTTCCTTTCATATAAAATAATATATCTGTATTTTGTGTGAAAAGAAGAAAATTTATTAAAAAAAGAAAAATCATAAGTTTATTGAGTTTTAAGGCATAATAAAACCACCGTACCGCACTTGGTAGGTGGTTATTCATCATCATGTGTTTCATTTAGCATTTCTACAGTCGTTTTATATTCTTCTGGGGTTTTATCGGTGGGGAAATATCCTTCCTCTGTCTGAGTATACCACTCATCATGTTTTAACAATTCAGCCAACTTGTTGCTATATTTCATATAAATCCTCAAATATAAGTTTATGAATATTTTTGTAATGATTAAAATAAAAATTACCGTCTATCGGGGTTTGGTGTAATAGTGAAATCCTGGCAAGAGTGATATGAGATTCAACAATTTCTAATTGCTTTTCATCCCTAATATCCAGCTTGTTTATAAGACAGGCAGTGCCTTCGTAACAATTATCTGTAATAGAATCTATACTGTAGCTCATACACAAACACCTGATTTTTGTTTTACGAGGGCAATATACTGTTCCAAACTGATTTCGTTTGCCAAAAGTTTTTTGCACCATTGAACGCAATCGTTATCAATTTGATAGCCTTCCATTTTAAGAGAAGCAATTGCGTTTTCTACAGTTTGTTCTATTGACATACCCGTCATCCTTTCGCATTTAATTGATTATAGTATAACATATAAATAACCCAAATACAATACTGTCGTCTATATTTTAAGCACAAAAAGTCAGACACATCATTGGCAAAAGAGCCAAAATGATGTGTCTGACTAAAAAATTTTACATTTTTAATTGTAGGGTTGAACCTGTGTGTTCGACCGCGGAATGACACATAGGTCATTCCCTACGAAACCCTTGATATTCCTTATTTATTCATACATTCCTGTACAGCAACTGCAACAGCAACAGTCATACCAACCATGGGGTTGTTACCTGCGCCGATAAGTCCCATCATCTCAACATGAGCGGGAACGGAGGAGGAACCTGCAAACTGTGCATCGGAGTGCATTCTTCCGAGAGTATCTGTCATACCATAGGAAGCGGGGCCTGCAGCCATGTTATCGGGGTGGAGTGTTCTTCCTGTACCGCCGCCGGAAGCAACTGAGAAGTACTTCTTGCCCATAGCCACACATTCCTTCTTATATGTTCCTGCAACGGGGTGCTGGAATCTTGTGGGGTTGGTGGAGTTACCTGGGATGGATACATCAACGCCCTCAAGGAGCATGTTAGCTACACCCTCTCTTACATCATCGGAACCGTAGCATCTAACCTTAGCTCTTTCGCCATCGGAATATGCCTTTTCCTTAACAACCTTAACTTCGCCTGTGGAATAGTTGAATTCTGTCTGTACATATGTAAATCCGTTAATTCTGGATATAATCTGTGCAGCGTCCTTACCAAGACCGTTGAGGATTACTCTAAGGGGTTCTTTTCTTACCTTATTGGCACTCTTTGCTATACCGATAGCACCCTCTGCTGCAGCAAAGGACTCGTGACCTGCAAGGAAAGCAAAGCACTTGGTTTCTTCTCTAAGAAGCATTGCACCGAGGTTACCGTGGCCTATACCAACCTTTCTGTCGTCTGCAACAGAGCCGTCGATACAGAATGCCTGAAGACCTTCGCCTATAACCTCTGCAGCATCAGCAGCAGTCTTGCAGCCCTTCTTGATAGCGAGAGCAGCGCCTACAACATATGCCCATGCAGCGTTTTCGAAGCATATGGGCTGAATTTCCTTAACGATTGTATAGGGGTCAATTCCCTTGTCATCGCAAATTTTCTTTGCTTCTTCTATTGAAGCAATGCCGTTTGCATTAAGAACAGCATTTATGTTATTTATTCTTCTTTCATAGCTTTCAAATAATGCCATTGTAACTTACCTCCATAAGCACACGGAAGACAAGCTCCGCATGCCTTAAATTTTTAAAATTTTCACGTTTTTCATTTGTCGTCCTCGTAAGGCGACAGCCTTTCTTCGTCCTCCGCATAAAAACCGTACTAAATTTTATGCATTTAAGGTCGAAGAGTTTTAAGATAGTCAATTTTGTGTCAAGACAAATAAAATCTTGAAGGGAATACTTTTGTATTTTCAAAAGATTTTATGCGGTATTGACCTAAATTGCCATCTTAAAACCATACGGGGTTTGACCTCCGTGTGCTTTATTATTCGTGTCTCGGGTCGATGAGCTTAGCCGCACTGTCTACTCTGCCGTACTGACCGCTTGCCTTTTCCAGAGCTTCGTTTGCGTCCATACCCTTTTTGGTAATCATTTCCATCATCTTGCCAAGGTGAACGAACTTGTAACCGATGATTTCGTCATCTTCATCAAGAGCTACCTTTGTTACATAGCCTTCTGCCATTTCGAGATATCTGGGACCCTTTGCAAGTGTACCGTACATAGTACCAACCTGACTTCTGAGACCCTTACCCAAGTCTTCGAGACCTGCGCCTACGGGGAGACCGTCCTCGGAGAATGCTGTCTGAGTTCTTCCGTATACAATCTGGAGGAAGAGTTCTCTCATAGCTGTGTTGATAGCATCACAAACAAGGTCTGTGTTGAGTGCTTCAAGAATTGTCTTGCCGGGAAGAATTTCGGAAGCCATGGCTGCCGAATGTGTCATACCTGAGCAACCGATTGTCTCAACGAGAGCCTCCTGGATGATACCTTCCTTAACATTAAGAGTGAGCTTGCATGTACCCTGCTGAGGAGCACACCAGCCAATACCGTGTGTAAGACCTGATATGTCCTTAATTTCCTTGGATTTGGTCCAGAGACCTTCCTGGGGAATAGGAGCAGGGCCGTGATTTGCGCCCTTTTTTACTACACACATATTTTCAACTTCTGCACTGTAAATCATTTTTTTACCCCTTTCTTGCCATTATAATATTTAAATACATTTTATCACAATATTTCCAAAGATACAAGTAAAACTTTCATATTTTTACAAATTATACATCCATTATATTTTTCATATCATACATACCGCTCGGCTTGTCCTTGATGAATTTTGCGGCACGGATACTTCCCACAGCAAAAATCTCCTTGCTCATTGCCTTGTGGTTGATTTCTATAATCTCGTCCTTGCCTGCAAATATTACATCGTGCTCGCCAACAATTGTACCGCCTCTTACTGCATGGATGCCTATTTCGTCCTTTGTGCGTTTCTTGCGGACGGAATGTCTGTCATATACATACTTGGGTGTGTTTGTAAGAGTGTCTGCAATCTCATCTGCTATCATAAGTGCTGTACCGCTCGGTGCATCTATCTTCTGGTTGTGGTGCTTTTCTATAATTTCTATATCAAAGCTGTCCTCAAGAAGCGATGCCGCCTTTTTGACAAGTGATACAAGTAAGTTTACACCAAGAGACATATTGGCACTAAAGAACACCGCAGTACTTTTCGAAAGCTCGCAAAGTGTCTCCTTCTGCTCCTTGGAAAGTCCGGTTGTTGCCATTACAAGCGGTTTGCTGTTCTCTCTGCAGTAGCTTACTATACTATCAAAGCATGACGGATGCGAAAAATCTATAACCACATCTCCCGATTGCTCTGCCTCGTCAAAGGACTTATACACCTCGTAGTCAAAGCACTTTTCTGTGTTTATATCCACACCGAAGGCTATACGGCAATCGTCTTTTTCTGCTACAAGAGCGGATATTACCTTGCCCATTTTGCCGTTACAGCCCGACAGAATTATGTTTGTCATTTGATTTCCTCCCATATTTTTAATGGGCGGGCTAGCCTCAACAACCGATGCTAAAGCTAAACCTCACCCATATAAAAATCAAAATTATTTAATAAGGCCGTAGTTTACCATAGCCCTTCTGAGAACTTCCTTATTTTCCTCGCTCATTTCATAAAGCGGCATTCTCAGTTCACCCGCATTGTAGCCGAGCATATTCATAGCTGTCTTTACGGGAATGGGATTAACCTCGCAGAACAGTGCATCTACAAGCTCTATAGCCTCAAGCTGAAGCTTAAGCGACTTCTCTACATCTCCCTTGAGATAGCTATCTACAATATCGTGTGTCTGACGGGGTGCAACATTGGAAAGGACGGAAATAACACCCTTTCCTCCCAGAGAAAGCAGGGGAACAATCTGGTCGTCATTACCCGAATATATGGTCATGTCATCACCGCAGAGCTGTGCAATCTTTGCAACCTGAGATATGTCTCCGCTTGCCTCCTTGACAGCAACTATATTTTCCACCTTTGAAAGCTCCTTGAGGGTCTTTGGCTGTATATTAACTCCTGTTCTTGAGGGAACATTGTAGAGTATTATAGGAACCTTTACAGCATTCGCAACCATTGTGTAATGCTGAATAAGACCTCTCTGTGTGGTTTTGTTATAGTACGGTGTTACAAGAAGGAGTGCATCTACGCCGAGAGCCTCTGCATTCTTGCTGAGTTCTATACAATGACGGGTATCGTTTGAGCCTGTGCCTGCAATTACGGGAACTCTGCCCGAAACTCTCTTGACACAGTATTCTATAGCACTTAAGTGCTCTGAGTCGGGCATGGTTGCCGACTCTCCTGTTGTACCGCAAACCACTATGGCATCAGTACCGCCCTCAATCTGGTCATCTATTATCTTACCGAAGCTATCAAAGTCTATACCCTTATCGTTAAAGGGTGTGATGATTGCAACCGCAGCACCTGTAAAAACAATAGGTTTCATAATAGTTTACCTCCGAAATCAGTTATTTTCCCAATAAGAAATAAGCTTCTGAGCAATCTGTACTGCATTTGCAGCTGCTCCCTTTCTTATGTTATCTGCAACAACCCAGAGGTTTACACCGCTTTCCACGCTTTCGTCACGGCGGATACGGCCCACATAGGTCTCGTTGGTTCCTGTGGCATTTGCTGCAAGAGGATAAACATTGTTCTCGGGGTCATCCTGTACAATAACACCGGGTGCATTCTTAAGAACTTCCTTAAGCTCATCTAAGTCAAACTGCTTTTCGAATTCGAGGTTGATGGACTCGCTGTGGCTGTTGAAAACAGGAACTCTTACGGTGGTTGCTGTAATTCTCATTGAATCTTCGCCGAGAATCTTTCTTGTCTCGTTAACCATCTTCATCTCTTCCTTGGTGTAACCGTTGGGAAGGAATACATCTATATGGGGAAGACAGTTGTTTGCTATAGGATGGGGGAACTTCTTGGGTGCTTCGCCCTTGAGACCGTCTTCAAGGTCCTTCCAACCTGCCATACCTGCACCTGAAACAGCCTGATATGTAGAGTATACAACTCTCTTTATGGTGTATTTGTCATGCAGGGGCTTCATAGCAACCATAGCCTGTATTGTGGAGCAGTTGGGGTTTGCAATAATACCCTTGTGCTTTAATATATCATCGGGATTAACCTCGGGAACTACGAGCGGAACCTCGGGGTCCATTCTCCATGCACTTGAGTTGTCAATAACAACAACGCCCTTTGATGCTGCTATAGGTGCAAACTTCTCACTTGTGGAGCCGCCTGCGGAAAACAGAGCTATGTCTATATCCTTGTCAAAGGAGTTTTCGGTGAGTTCTTCTATAACATAATCCTTGCCCATAAACTCAACTGTTGTTCCTGCAGAACGCTTGGATGCCATAAGATAATAGTTCTCTACAGGGAGCTTAAGCTCCTCGAGCACCTTTAAGAAAGTTCTTCCTACCATACCGGTAGCACCTACAACCGCTACATTGTACTTTTTCATCTTAAACTTCATTCCTTTCGATTTATATAATATATTTTTTACATAACAAAAGCCGGCCAGATAATGAGCCGACTGTACACAAATAGCTTCTTGCACAGATAGCTCTCCGCATACCGCCGGTAGAAGCATATCTCAAAAGAAGACTAGCTCTCCGCACTACGAATATGCGACAGTCACAGCGCTCTTAACGATGCAACCAGAGGGTATGTATAACGGGCACAAACCTCTTCGGCGCTCAACCCTTTCCGCACAGCATACAGACCCCGAAGTCCTGAACTATCGTACTCTTGAAAAGCGCACCTCTATCTAACTTTAAACAGTATACCACTTTTATACCGACAAGTCAATGTTTTTTTCATCAGATTACAAATATAATACCGAAAGGTGACTATTTTGTTAAAATCCTTGACTCAAATAAAAAGTAATACTATAATGTAGAATGTATTATTTTGTATTTCTGAGGAGATGATTATTTGAAAAAGCTCTTTATTATTACTGCCATTGTTACCATACTTCTTACATATACAATATGCTCTCATGCAGACGGTTATGACACAATAAAGGTCGGCTTATCCTACGGAGACAGTGCAAAAGCATCTGTATCAATAAAGACAGCATCGGGCCTCAGCTACGGAGTTTACGATGGAGGACACACAGAAACAGGTATTCTTACAGGAAGCGATTTTACGGTTTCTGCCTACTCCGAGTCCGAGGTTCTGATAAACGGAGTACAGGTTGTATATACCGCTGGGTCAAATCTCTCCCTTGTTCCTCTGGAGGGGAGCATATTTATAGACTCCAAGGAATACAGAGGCTCTGTTATTATAACAAATGCCTCGGCTTCAGCAATAAATATCATTAATGTTCTTCCGATGGAAGAATACCTGTACGGCGTTATAGGAGGAGAAATGCCGTTCTCGTGGCATACCGAGGCACTCAAAGCGCAGGCAGTATGTGCAAGAGGCTTTGCGGTATCCAATTTCAACAAGCACGCTTCTCTTGGCTTTAATGTATGTGCAACAACAAACTGCCAGGTGTATAGCGGTGTATCGGGCGAGACACCGTCGGTTACAGAGGCGGTAGATGCTACAGCAGGACAAATTGTAACCTATGAGGGCAAAACAGCTGAAACTCTGTTTTATTCCGCAAGCGGAGGACACAGTGCCAATGTCAAGAATGTGTGGGGAAGCTCCATTCCCTATCTTAGCGGTGTTGAGGACCCCTACGAGAGCGAGGATGCACCGAGACATTCATGGTCAGCAACCCTGACACTTGACGAAATATCACAGATACTTCTGGACAGAGGGGATAATATCGGCACCGTAACATCCCTTACTGCCAAAACAGACGAAACAGGAAGAACCTACGAGCTTACAGCAGAGGGAACAGATGGAAGTGTAACACTCACAAGACAAAACACCTATTCACCCTTTTATTCCAAGGGGGTATTAAGTCAGAAATATACTATTGTACCTGTAGGCGAAAGCACACGAGAGGTATATGCAATAAGCAAAAGTCCGATTTCGGCGCTTTCGTCCAAATATGCGATTAACTCAAGGGGTGTTATAGCTGACATATCCTCGGGCTTTGCCATAATATCGGCTAGCGGAACAGATTACTACACCACAGGCGAAGTAACGGCATACACCTTCCAAGGCGGCGGCTGGGGACATGGTGTAGGAATGAGCCAGTATGGTGCAAAGGGCATGGCGGAAAACGGCTTTACCTACGATGCCATTCTATCTCACTACTATCCCGGTACAGAACTCAGTGACATATGAAAGGAAACAGCAAATTGAAAACAAGTGACTTTTACTACGACTTGCCACAGGAACTCATTGCTCAGAAACCGCTCGAGGACAGAGCTTCGTCAAGACTTATGAAGCTAAATAAAACAGACGGCACAATTGAGCACACTCACTTTGGCAACATAACAGAATATATAAACCCGGGCGACTGTCTTGTTCTTAATGACACAAGGGTTATCCCCGCAAGGCTCTACGGAGTCAAGGAGGGAAGCGGAGGAAGGATAGAATTTCTGCTTCTTACCCGCAAGGAACAGGATATATGGGAAGTAATATTAAAACCCGGAAAGAAAGCAAAACCCGGTGCAAGATTTGTGTTCGGTGACGGACTTCTTACCGCAGAAATAATAGATGTGGTAAATGACGGAAACAGACTGGTTAAATTTTACTATCACGGTCTTTTTGAAAACATACTGGAAAAGCTCGGCGAAATGCCTCTCCCTCCGTATATAACAGAAAAATTAACGAACAAGGAAAGATACCAGACCGTATACTCCCGTCACGAAGGAAGCGCCGCCGCACCTACTGCGGGACTTCACTTTACACCCGAGCTGCTCGAAGCAATAGAAAAGAAAGGTGCTCACCTTGCATATGTAACACTTCATGTAGGTCTTGGAACATTCAGACCCGTAAAGGTAGACGATGTAAAGAACCACAAAATGCACTCCGAATTCTATGTAATAACCAAGGAAACTGCCGACATAATAAACTCTGCAAGGGCAAACGGCGGAAGAATAATCTCTGTCGGCACAACCTCGACGAGAGTTCTCGAAACGGTGGCAGATGACAACGGCATCGTTTGCGAGGCGAGCGGATGGACGGATATATTCATATATCCTCCGTACAAATTCAAATGTCCCGATGCCCTGATAACAAATTTCCATTTGCCCGAATCGACACTGCTCATGCTTGTAAGCTCCTTTAGCTCAAAGGAAATAATAATGAACGCTTATGAAGAAGCGGTAAAGGAAAAATACAGGTTTTTCAGCTTTGGTGACGCGATGTTTATTCAATGATTTTATCATTGAATAAACAAGGTAATAGGTAATAAGGAATAGTGAAAAGGTATGGTAGGTTTTCGCCATTTAGCGAAAACCAAAATAAAATAAACAAATATAAAGTGTCGAATTATTACAGAGGTAGATATGTACAAACTCATTAAAAAAGACGGTCTCGCAAGGCGGGGCGAATTTAAGACAGTACACGGTGTCATACAGACACCCGTGTTTATGAATGTAGGCACACTCGGTGCAATAAAGGGTGCCGTATCTTCTATGGACCTAAAGGATATCGGCTGTCAGGTGGAGCTTTCCAACACATACCATCTGCATGTCCGCCCGGGCGATAAGATTATCAAGGAGATGGGCGGTCTTCATAAGTTTATGAACTGGGACAGACCGATACTCACCGACAGCGGCGGTTTTCAGGTCTTTTCGCTTGCAAAGCTCCGCAAGATAAAGGAAGAGGGCGTTTATTTCAACTCCCACATAGACGGCAAGAAGATATTTATGGGTCCTGAGGAAAGCATGCAGATACAATCCAACCTCGGCTCTACGATAGCAATGGCATTTGACGAATGTGTTGCTCTGCCTGCTGAATATAAGTATGCCAAAGAATCCCACGAGAGAACTATACGCTGGCTCAAACGATGCAAGGAAGAAATGAAAAGACTAAACTCTCTTCCCGATACCGTAAACCCACATCAAATGCTCTTTGGCATCAATCAGGGTGCAACCTTTGATGACCTGAGAATAGAAAACATGAAGGAAATAGCAAAGCTCGACCTAGACGGCTATGCAATAGGCGGTCTTGCAGTAGGCGAAACCACCGAGGAAATGTATCATATCCTTGATGTAACTCTCCCCTATGCACCCGAGGATAAGCCAAGATATCTGATGGGTGTGGGAACTCCGCAGAACATTCTTGAGGCGGTAGACAGAGGGGTTGACTTCTTTGACTGCGTAATGCCGAGCCGTAATGCAAGACACTGCAATCTCTTTACGGAAAACGGCTATATGAACCTAAAGAACGAAAAGTTTGAAAAAGACCCTCTCCCCATTGAACCGGGATGCACATGTCCTGCGTGCCAAAACTATTCCAGAGCATACATCAGGCATCTTTTTAAGGCTAAGGAGATGCTTGCAATGAGACTTTGTGTACTGCACAATCTCAATTTCTACAACAGACTTATGGCTGATATCCGCAAGGCGATAGAAGAGGACAGATACCAGGAATTCAAGATTCAGAAAATTGCAAAATACTCTCAACGGGTATAATATTATACTTGATTTTTTACAGTAAATGGTATATACTTATTGTATATCAAATGTTAGGAGGAAGTTAATATGCAGCAAGCAGCAGGATTGGGCTCAATGTTGTTCCCCTTTATTATCCTTTTTGCCTTAATGTACTTCATGATTATCAGACCTCAGAAAAAGCGCGAAAAGCTTACCAAGCAGATGCTTGACGGTCTTGTAGTAGGAGACAAAATCCTTACAATCGGCGGTATAATAGGCAAAATCGTTTCTATCAAGGACGACAAAATCTATGTAGAAACAGGACGCGCCGGCGAAAAGAGCACCATCACATTTAAGCGCACTTCCGTGAGCCAGGTACTTAAGCCTGCTCCCGATACCAATGCGCAGTATGACGATGCAGACTACGACAACTCTCAGTCAGAGGAATAAAATGGTATAATCGTTTTCACCTCCGAATATTCTTGTAATAATCGGAGGTGGATTTATGATTAAAACAGGAGACAGGTCTTTGGAAACGGGTGGTATTGCCTTTGCGGCAAGTATCATTTCCGTAACAAAAGCCGTGATTGTATCCTATATTTTCCTCATTGCGGCATTTGCCGTTCTTGCACTCGTATACACCTATACATCTATGCCTCAGGGATATCTTGAGCCTGCCGTTGATGCCATATCGGCAGTATCGCTTGTGGGCGCAGGATTTCTTGCTTCAAGAAGCATCCGCAGCTTCGGCTGGCTTCACGGAGCGCTTGCAGGAATTATCAGCACCTTGGTCCGCATACTTCTCTCTCTTGCGGTATTTGACGGATATGTTCCTACAGAAAGCCCTGTAATGCTGATGGCAATCGGTGTGATATGCTCAGCACTGGGTGGAATATTGGGTGTTAATTTGTTCCGTGGCAGGAATAAAAGAAGAAAGTAAATTAAAGGAATACCACATATGACAAGGATAGCCAAAAAGTTCTCACAGCATATAGCAATTATCCTGTGTATTTTTATTCTGCTTACTTCTGTTTGTTCATTTATTTTCAAAACAGACGGCAGAAACGGGGATACACAGTTTTTTGCTGCGGGATTTTCGCTTTTCATATACCCCCAGGGGCGACAATCGCTCTCAGGAAAAGCAAATTCACGGGTTGTATCGTGGCTCCGCATAAGCGAGCCTACGGGGGACAAGCAATCGTTCCTTGTCAAAGGAAGTATTTTCTCCGAGGCAAATTCGGACATGCTCTCAGACAGTATTCTATCCTTTGATAACATGAACCAAAGCCAAGGAAAAGCAAAGAAATATTATATGCGTATTTGATACTTAAGCATCGGATATGCATTTAATATATTAAATTCAAAGAAAGGATGAACACTAATGACATCAAAAAGCATTGGTAAATTTGCAATAGTAGTTGTAATTATTGCATTTCTGGCATATATAGCCGCATTTGGACTTTCCGTAGGAAAGACACAGATTCACAACGTTCTTGATGAAGAACACGGTATAAGAAGAGGTATCGACCTTGCGGGCGGTTCCGCACTTGTATTTGAAGCTGCAGACGCAGACCAGAAGGTTACCGAAAAGGATATCGAAGCTGCAAAGCAGGTTCTCCAGACAAGACTTTCTGCACAGGGTTATACCGAAGCTACCGTTGCAAGCCACGGCGAAAACAGAATTAAGGTAGAAATCCCCGGCGAAGACATCTCAAATGCAGAAGAGCTTCTCGGAAAAACAGCAAAGCTCGTATTTGCAGACTATGAGGGCAATATTGTTCTCGAGGGTGAAGATGTTAAGGGTGCAAAGGCAGAATACGGTCCTATATCTGACGGTACATCTGCATACAAGGTAACTCTTACCTTTACAAACGACGGTACAAAGAAATTCTCCGAAGCAACAGGCAGAATAAGCCAGCTCGGCGAAGACAACAACTTCATTGCAATAGTTCTCGATAATGCAGTTGTTTCTCAGCCCAGAGTAAGCACACAGATTACAGAGAGCGAGTGCTACATCGAGGGTGACTTTACCAACGAAGAAGCAAAGACACTTGCCAGCCAGATTCAGGGTGGTAAGCTTCCCTTCTCCTTAAAGCTTGCAGAATCAAGAACAATCGGTGCTACACTCGGTGAGAAGGCTCTTGACAACTCCCTCACAGCAGCAGCAATCGGTCTTATACTTGTAATGCTCTTTATGATAGTGCTTTACAGAATGTGCGGTTTCATTGCAAGCATCGCACTTATCGGTTATGTTTCCATAGTATCTCTCGTACTTGGAGCACTCAGAATTAACCTCACCCTCCCCGGTATCGCAGGTGTTATCCTTACAATAGGTACTGCAGTTGATGCCAATGTAATTATATTCGAAAGAATCAAGGAAGAGCTTTCAAACGGCAAGACAATCCGTGCTTCTGTTGACTCCGGCTTCCACAGAGCATTTACCGCAATTCTTGACTCCAACATCACAACAATCATTGCGGCAGGCGTTCTCTATGTATTCGGTACAGGTACTATCCAGAGCTTTGCTGTAACACTCTTCATCGGTACTGTTGTAAGTATGTTTACTGCAATTGTTCTTACAAGATTTATGCTTCGTCAGCTTATGGGCTTCAACCTCAAAAACCCCAAGCTCTACTGCGCATACAAGGAGGTAACAAAGAATGTTTAATATAGTACAGAAGAAACTTATATTTATCATAGTATCTCTTGTGATTATTGCTGCAGGCGTTGTTTCCTACATTGCTTTTGGCGGCTTTAATACAGATATCGACTTTGCCGGCGGTACAGAGCTTATCCTCTCCGGTGTTAAGTACGACGAAAAGGCTATTACAGATGTTTTCTCAAAGGTAGACGGCGTTAAGGTTTCTGCAGTGCAGAAATCAAGTGACGGTGTTCTTGTTAAAACCAAGTTCCTCACAGACAAACAGGCTTCCGATCTTAAAGAGCTTATCCCCAAGGAATACAAAAAGGGTAAGGTTATCAGCGTTGACAGCATCAGCCCCACAATCGGCAAGGAGCTTTGGAGAAGCGCTGCGGCTTCTATAGCAATAGCTGCACTTCTTATGCTTCTCTACATCACATTCCGTTTTGAAGTGCTCTCCGGTATAAGCGCTGTTGTGGCTCTTATACACGACCTTCTCATTATGATGAGCTTCTATGCAATATTCAGAATTCCCGTAAACACATCATTTATTGCGGCTATTCTTACAATCCTCGGTTATTCTATCAATGCAACAATCGTTATCTTTGACAGAATAAGAGAAAATGCAAGACTATCTAAAAAAGCCCTCTTCTCCGATGTAGTAAACAAGAGTATCTGGCAGACAGTTGCCCGTTCTATAAACACAAGCTTAACAACTCTCTTTACACTTGTTGTACTCTACATCATCGGTGTACAGTCAATAAAGGAATTTGCACTTCCTCTTATTGTAGGTATCATCGCAGGTACCTATTCCTCTGTATTCATTTCAGGTCCCGTATGGGCTATGCTTAAGGGCGATAAGGCTGGTAAATAATTTACCTCAAATCTCACGGGTGTATTACGGAAAGCTAACCGTAATACACCCTATTTTTATTGGTTAAATCCCTTGACAAAACACATAAAATACAATATACTTATAGTATATATTTTCAAGATATTTTGTTTCTTTCAAGTTCGCAACATTATCGAAACTGAGGAGGTTGTATTATGTTAGCTGTAAAAAATGCAGTTCTGGTTATGAACGACCACTACATTCCCGATGCAACTCTTATCATTGATGAAGGCAGAATTGTGGACTTTGGCAGAAAGCTGCCTGTCCCCGACGGCGCCGAGGTGATTGATGCTCAGGGTAACTTTGTAGGTCCCGGACTTATTGATATACATACCCATGCCGATGGCAACACATATTTTCACGACGACCCCGTCAAGTGTTCAAAAACTCTTCTTGACCACGGCGTCACCTCGGTTCTTCCCGCTTTGTTCTACAGCATGAACAAGCAGGAACACCTTGATGCAATCAAAAAGTTCAAGGATGCCATTGCCCAAGGTGAGTGCCAAAATATCATCGGTGTTTATATGGAAGGCCCATATCTCAACCCTGATTTCGGTTGCGATAAGGAAAAGAATGTCTGGAAGGATGCAATCGTAGAGAAGGACTATGCCGAGGTTGTTAAGGCCGCAAAGGACTTCGCAAAGGTATGGTGCGTTGCTCCCGAAAGAGAGGGTATTCTTGATTTCGTGAAGTATGTAAAAAGAGAAATCCCCGAAATTGTGTTCTCGGTTGCTCACTCGGAGGCAACTCCCGAGCAGATCGAAGCCTTGATGCCATACGGTCTTAAGCTAGGAACACACCACACAAACGCAACAGGAACTCTTGAGAATTATCCCGAGGTTCGCGGTGTATGCGTTGATGAAACTGTTAACTACAACGACGGAATTTATGCAGAGCTGATTTGTGACTCCTTTGGTGTTCATGTTCATCCCTATATGATTCGTCTTGTAAAGAAGATAAAGGGTCAGGACAAGATTATCCTCATTGCGGATTCTTTTGTTGCTGACGGACCCCCGCTTCCGGGTCTTGAGGAAGCTCATGATATCAACTTTGACTGGGGCGGCGACATAGCCGGTTCAAAGCTGACACTTGATGTTGCATGCCGCAATATGATGGTACACACAGGCGGCTCAATATGCGATGTATTTAAGTATGCATCACTTAACCCGTCCCGTCTTCTTAATATGCCCGAACTCGGACAGATTAAGAAAGGCAATATTGCAAACTTAATCATTGTTGATCAATGGTTTAATGTTAAAAATACTATATTAAAAGGAGACATTGTAAAATGAGTTTTATTACTGACCCCGCAACAAAATTTGATTTTCAGCCTCATGAATTTGTTCCTTTCAAGGACAAAAAGGTTTGCGATTATGTTCGCAGCCTCAGCGGCAAGGATCTCGAAAAGAGAGAAGACTGGTGGCATCCCGAATTCAATGTAAAGGTTATGATGAACCCCCACCCCGTTCTCATCGCAACACTTTTTGAGCGTCTCAGAGCTGCATCAGAAGCAGGCAAGAGCTTCACAATGATTCTCGGTAACCCCGAACCCGATACTTACATCCCCCTTGCACAGCTCATCAACTATTTCGGTATCGATTGCAGCAAGGTTCACCTTGTAGCAGAGGATGAATGGGCTGATGAAGCAGGTAACATCGCTCCTATTACATACGAAGCAGGCTTTGCACATTCTATGATTAAGTATCTCTACAACCAGATTGACGAAAAGCTCCGTATGCCTATGGAAAATGTTCACTTCCCCACAAATGCAAACATCAAGGATTATTCAAAGATAATCGACGATATCACTGAGGGAACAGGTGCTGATATTGCATCAACTTCTCCCGGTTGGGCAGGTCACATGGCATTCGTTGATCCTATTCCCGAATTCATCGGCAGCGGTGACTTCGAAGAATGGTTAAGTCAGCCCGCACAGATAGTTAAGCTCCATCCCATGACAATCATGCAGAACTCTCTTAACGGTACATTCGGTCAGTCCGGTGATATCGCTAATGTTCCTCCTTGTGCAGCAACAATCGGACCTCTCGATGTAATGCGCGCAAAGGAAAGAATCGAAGTTCATGCACTTGCAACATGCGGTACATTCTCATCATGGCAGAGAATGACAAGCCGTCTTTGCACACACGGTCCTATCACACCTTATCTCCCCAGCTCAATGCTTCAGACAAAGAAGACACAGGTTTACATCAGCGAAGAGCTTGCTGCTCCCTTCGAGTGCTGGGAAAAGGTTGGATATTAATATTATTCACATATTTCAAGAGACCCGCATGACGCGGGTCTCTGTTTTTTGTAAAAATTTCTAAAATAACTCTTGCATTATCTTTTGATTTATGTTATTATATTAGGGTAGCTTCGGCTATTATTCTATTATACTTGCCGGTGTGATGGAATTGGCAGACGTGCGAGACTCAAAATCTCGTGGTGGCAACACCGTGTCGGTTCAACCCCGACCACCGGCACCAGAAAAAAGCACTTCGAGAGAAGTGCTTTTTTCAATGAAATACGCCTTTCGGCGTGTGAAATAGCTTCGCTATGAAATACACTTCGTGTATGAAATATTGCTTCGCAATATGAAAAGGCGTATTTTATTTAACATTTTTCTGCAAGAAAAATATTTCATAATCCGTGAGGATTATTTCATATCGAGCAAAGCGAGATATTTCACTAAAAACATAATATAAGTTTAAATTACACACAAAACAAAAAGACCTCAGAAAGGTCTTTTTTCGTTATATAATCATATTTTACTAGTATCCCAATATACAAAGCTTAATTCCTGCACCGAGCAGGAAAAACGCCCTGAATGACTCTATGAGGTAATCGCCTGCATTATCAAGCTCAAGATAGGTATAAACCTCTTTTACCCACGCTTCAAAAAGCTTAATCACAAAGCCTCTGAACTCGGTTTTCTCCGCGTCGGTATGGGTCTCTGCAAGAATAAATATATTCTCCCACACGCTTCCGTCATAAAGCTCATCGTATCTTAGCGAATTAAACTGCTTTATGTTGTCTGCCCATGCACTCGAATAGAGCATACCGCCTCCAACGGAATTTGCACAAAGTCCCAGGTAGTAGCCTGTTGTATTACCCTTGAAGGTTGACTTAAACTCTTCGTCCTTAAGCCACTGCATCGCATATGTCCGACTGACCTCCGTAAGCTCGGGGATCATAACAAGCTCATCTTCTATATAATCATTTTCCTTTGCCTTATCTGCAATAGTCTTAAGAATATGGCTAAAGAATTCCTTACTTGATAACATATACAAACACCTCAATGAATAATGGAAACTGCTCTTTTGATATTCTCTATCTTTACGGTCTCAGACGACCTCTCATGCTCGCCGTCTATTGACCAGTTCATTTCTTTTTCAAATGTCATTGTAACACAGGGTGCCTTGATAAATTCAAAGACACTGTCTGTAAAATTGGATGTCGAGCATCCGCCTATAATCTTGCTTACATCATTGATATTGGTCGGATTCTTTACAAGCACTATTTCAAAAAGTCCGTCATTCATCTTTACAATATCCTTATCGAGCTTGACAATACCGCCTACCGAGGTTGTATTTGTCACGCTTCCGAAAATATAATTACCCTCATAAACATTGTCGGGCGTTTCCACCCTGACCTTGTAGGGAGTGAGTTTGGTTATATCCTTTAACCCCTCAAGAACATAGGCAAGGTGCCCGAAGTTATTCTTAAAGTTCTGGGGGGTACTATATGACACCGCAGTAAAGACACCAAAGGATGCAATGTATGAGAAATATCTCTTCCCATCAAAGCTACCTATGTCTGTTTCGAACGGTGCTCCGTTTATAATAGCCTCTGCCGCCGTTTTGGGATCCTGAGATATCCCTATTGACGATGCAAAATCATTGGTACTCCCTGTCGGTATATATCCGACAGGGAGTGTTTTATTGGATTTAAGAAGTCCGGTGATAACCTCATTGAGAGTGCCGTCACCTCCGCTTACGACAATGATATCTGTGCCTTCGTCAATGTTTTGTGCAACTTCTATGGCATGGCCTCTGTAAAGTGTGGTTGTCACATTTACACTATATCCGCCCTGATTGAAAATCTGTATTACATCAAGCAGGTTCGGTTTTATTTTCATCCTTCCCGAACGGGGATTGACAACAAAACACATCTTTTTCATTATCGCAGACTCCTTTCTGTTTACTTAGTTTTTATTATTACTGAGCCTTTTTATCCATAACTTTTTTTGTTATGATAAGTCCTGCAACCATAAGAACTGTGAGTATGGGGAATACTATAAACCAGTTCTGCAGTGCTGTAAAGCCTGTGAGAACATATCCGAGGAAGGAAACTGCCGCAACAGTTACTGCATACGGAATCTGTGTTGTTACATGCTTTAAGTGGTTGCACTTAGCACCTGCTGAGGACATGATTGTTGTATCCGATATTGGTGAGCAGTGGTCACCGCAAACCGCACCTGCAAGACATGCAGACATACCGATTGTAAGAAGGATTGAGCCTTCGGGGAAGATGAGTGTAACAATCGGAATAAGTATACCGAATGTACCCCATGATGTTCCTGTTGCAAAAGCAAGTACACATGCTACAAGGAAGATAACTGCAGGCAGGAAGTTAGCAAGTCCGGGTGCTGCAGCCTTCATAGCAGTATCAACAAACACATTGATACCGAGTACATCATTTGCTACATTCTTGAGCGAGGTAGCAAAGAGAAGAATAAGGATTGCAGGAACCATCGCATTGAAGCCTGCGGGAATTCTCTCCATGGACTCCTTGAAGGTAACTATCTTTCTCATTGCATAGTAGATTATTGTAATTACAAGTGCAATGAGACCGCCCATAGGAAGACCTACTGTAGCATCTGTATTACTGAAAGCATCTATAAGTGTCTCGCCGCTCCAGAAACCACCTACATAGAGGAGGGAAAGAACGCATGTAACTATAAGTGTAACAACAGGGAAAACGAGGTCTATAACCTTACCCTTTGAATTGGGTACATCGTCTGCATCTGTATCTTCAAATTCCTCCTTACCCTCAAGAGCAAGAAGATTTTCCTTAGCCATCGGGCCGTAATCGAGCTTTAAGAGAGTGATGGTAATGATAAATACAAATGTAAGAAGTGAATAGAAGTTAAAGGGAATTGCCTTGATAAAAAGGGATATTCCCTCGCCCTCTGCCGCATAGCCTGCAACAGCTGCAGCCCATGAGGAAACAGGAGCTATCATACATACAGGTGCCGCAGTTGCATCTATGAGATATGCAAGCTTGGAACGGGAAATCTTCTTGCTGTCTGTAACAGGACGCATAACGCTTCCTACTGTGAGACAGTTGAAGTAGTCATCAATAAATATGAGCACACCGAGAACGAAGGTCGCAAGCTCTGCACCTATTCTTGTCTTGATGTGTGTCTTTGCCCACTTACCGAATGCTGCACTTCCGCCTGCCTTGTTGATAAGAGCAACAAGAACGCCGAGGAATATGAGGAAGAGGAATATACCTGCATTTCCTGCAAATGCTGCAATAAGACCTGTGTTTACTACAGTGTCAATGGTGTTTACAACATTGAACTGTGTAGCAAAAAGTGCCGCAAGCACTACGCCGATAAAGAGTGAGCTGTATACTTCCTTGGTGATAAGTGCAAGTAAAATTGCAATAATCGGAGGAGCTATGGTAGCTATTGTGCCGAAGTATCTGCTGGAAGCTTCTGCCTTACCTGTGCCTGAGCACGCCTCACATGCTGCGTCCTCAATGAGACCTGTGGCTTCACAATCCACACACGGTGTAACGCCGCCGTTTGTCACGCTAAATGCAAGAACCACTACTGCAATAAGCATAATGATACATGCTATCAGATTGACTGCTTTGCTTTTGTTCATTAGATATCATCCTTTGCTTTATATTTTTGACGAATAATAAAATTATTCAAAATCAAACGAATAAATTGTTTGAGTATCATACTTCTCTCCGCACCTGACTATCGGTGACGGGAAGTGCCCAAACTCAATTGCATTGGGAAAATGCTGTGATTCCAGACAAATGCCCTGATATTTATCGTAGTACACTCCGCCCTTAAAGGCTTTGTCGCCTTTAAGAAATCTTGGTGTATACATCTGAAGTCCGGGATTGTCGGTATATGTCCTCATAACTATACCTGTTTTGTCCCCCTTAAGATATGCCGCCTCTCTCATACCTCTTGAGCGAAGAACAAAGTTAGTATCATAGCCTCCGCTTATCTGCATCTGTTCATGCTCTGAGTCAATATCTGTGCCAACCTTCTTAGGTGATGTAAAGTCATAGGGTGTGCCCTGAACCTTAATAATCTCTCCAGTCGGTATAAGTGTCGGGTCTAGCGGTGTGTAGTAATCTGCATCTATTCTAAGGGTATGGTCAAGTACATTTCCTGCTTCATGACCGTTTAAGTTAAAATAGCTGTGATTTGTAAAGTTAAGTATAGTATCCTTGTTTGCTACCGCCTCGTAATGAATGACAAGCTCTCTGCCCTTAAGGGTAAAAGTAACTACGGCATTAAGGTCACCGGGGAAGCCGTTCTCTCCGTCGGGGCTGTCTATTGCAAAAGATATTGATGATGAGTCTTCTCCGTCATAGCTTGCTCTCCATACTCTGAGCGCAAAGTTAGCCCATCCCGAATGAAGAAGATGTCCATTCTGGTTAGGTTCTCCGTTATATGTTGTATCGCCGATTGTAAACTGTCCGCCCCTTATTCGGTTGGCAACTCTTCCTACGGTAGCACCGAAATTGCCTATACCGTTTGCGTATTCCTCCAGTGTTTCCCTTCCGAGAGCAACATCTGTCTCTATGCCGTTATCGTCTGTAACCACAAGACTCCTTATGATACATCCGAGGCTCAGAAACTCTGCCTTAAGACCCTCTCCGCTGTCAACTGTATAGAGATATACCTCCTCGCCCGAAGGCAAGGTTCCGAATTTTTCTGCAGAAATGCTCATATTAATATAATCCTTTGTCTTTTTTTATTTGTATTCTACCATATATTTCTCTTTAAGTCAAACAATATATTATAATGTTATTTAAAAATTGACAGCCAAAAAAATAAATGATATAATTATATTTAATATGATTTATGAAGGGATACAAAAATGTTTGCACTTGATAATTTACAAATCAACAGTCAAAGCCATCTTGAAATCGGCGGTTGCGATACAACAGAGCTTGCAAAGGAATACGGAACTCCACTCTATGTAATGGACGAAAATCAAATCCGCACCAACATGCGTGCCTACAAAAGCTCAATAGAGAGCTTCTATGACGGGAACGGAATGGCACTCTATGCAAGCAAGGCACTTTCTGCAATGTATATGTACCGCATAGCTTCCGAGGAGGGTCTCGGGGTCGATGTGGTATCGGGCGGAGAGCTTTATACCGCACTAAAAGCAGGTTTTGACCCGAAAAATATATATTTTCACGGAAATAACAAAAGCTATGATGAGCTTCTTATGGCTGTAGAGGAAAATGTGGGCACAATTGTTGCTGATAGCTATATGGAGCTTGATATGCTGGACTCTATCTCGGGCGAAATGGACAGAAAGGTCAATGTTTTACTTAGAATTAAACCCGGTGTGGAGGCTCATACCCATGAATTTATAAGCACGGGACAGATTGACTCCAAGTTTGGCTTTTGTATAGAAAACGGCGAGGCAGACAAAGCAGCACTAAAGTGCAAGACTCTAAAAAACATCAATCTTACAGGAATACACTGCCACATAGGCTCGCAGATTTTTGACCCCGAGCCGTTTTGCCATGCGGCAGAAATCATGATGAAATACTACATCAAGCTCAAAAAGGAATTTGCTATTCCCCTTACCACACTTGACCTTGGCGGAGGCTTTGGCATAAGCTATACCAAGGAGGATACTCCCGTTGAATACGGCAAGTATATAGAAGCTGTTTCAAAGGTTATCAAGGGCATCTGCAAGAACGAAAATATTGAGCTTCCGTATATACTTATGGAACCCGGACGCTCAATAGTAGGTGATGCAGGTATTACACTCTATACAATTGGCAATATTAAGGATATAGAGGGTGTCCGCAAATATGTTTCGGTTGACGGAGGTATGGCGGATAACCCCAGATACATTCTCTATGATGCTGTATATGACGGCGTTATAGCAAACAGAGCAACCGACACAGCGGAAGAAATCGTAACTGTATGCGGAAAATGCTGTGAATCAGGGGATATCATCATCAAAGACGCACACCTGCCAAAAGCAAAAACAGGCGATATCCTCGCAGTAATGTCAACAGGGGCATACAACTATTCAATGTCGAGCAACTATAACCGCATCCCGAGACCTGCCGTTGTTTTTGCAAAAGACGGCAAAAGCAGAATTATAGTAAAGAGAGAAACCTATGATGACATTATCAGAAATGATGTTCTTTGAGAGGTGCTTATAACATGACAGACTATTTAATGGGTTTACTCATAAGCATACCCGGACTTATACTTGCACTTTCGCTTCACGAATTTGCACACGGATATGCAGCTTATCTTATGGGTGACAATACAGCAAAATATAGCGGAAGACTTAGTCTCAATCCCTTGGACCATCTGGACCCCGTGGGTACGCTGTGCCTTTTTCTTTTCAAATTCGGCTGGGCTAAGCCTGTACCCATTAACCCGTATAACTTCAGAAACCGAAGAGCAGGGATTGTAACTGTATCTCTTGCAGGGCCTTTTATGAATTTTCTTACAGCACTGGTTCTTTCGCTTATTCTTTCGGTCTTTGTAAGATACGCACCGTACAGCAATGTAAATGAGTTTATATATCTTGTGCTTCTTTATGCAATTCAGCTCAATGTGGGTCTCATGTGCTTTAACCTGATTCCCATTCCTCCGCTTGACGGTTCAAAGGTTCTTCTGGAATTTTTGCCCTATCGCTACAGGGAAGCCTTTTACAGAATTGAGCAGTATTCATCATTCATACTTATGGCTCTGCTCTTTACAAATGTACTCAGTCCTGTCCTTTTGACAATGAGGACATTTGTTACAAGTATCATAAATACTATTGTGGGATTGATATTCTGATGGAAGAAATTATATTTAAGACAGAGAGCTTTGAGGGTCCGCTGGACCTTCTTGAGCATCTTATAAAAAAGAACAAGCTGGATATATGCACCGTGTCGCTTATTGAAATAACCGACCAGTACATACAGCACATAAATCAAATGGAAGAGATGAATCTTGAAGTTTCGGCAGACTTTCTGCTCGTTGCCTCAAATCTCTTATATATCAAGTCCAAGGCACTTCTTCCAAAGCATGACGAAGAGGACGACAGCGAGGAAATAGCTTCGAACCTCACCGAAGCACTCAGGGAAAGAGCAAGAATGAAAATCATATCCGAGAGACTTCGCACCATGCAGTATGACGGTACATTTCGCTACTTTAAGGAAGAGGAAAAAATCGAAAAGCCAAAGGAAGCACCAAGCCTGGAAAACCTTGATGTAAATAAGCTGTACAGCGCCTTTATGACAGTTCTTGAAAAGACCGAAAGGCGTGCTCCGCCCTCCAAATCCAACTTTACGGGCATTGTGGGCAGGGAGCCTGTTTCTGTAAGGGAAAAAGCGGGAACACTCATACACAGACTAAAAAAGGACAAAAAAATCAGATTTGAAAATATATTTGAAAACGCATCTCACAAAAATGAAGTTGTTGCACTTTTCCTTGCCATACTTGAGCTTATGAAGCTCAATCAGATTCTTGCATACGAAGAAGATGACAAAATTCTCATTCGTCTGGGTGACGATGCAAGCGAAAATACAGAAGAAATATTGTCAAATATCGGCGGTGACCAATAAAATGAACAGAAAACCAAAAGCAATACTTGAGGGTATACTTTTTGCCATGGGCGAAGCAGTACCCGTGGGCAGAATTGCATCGGTTATGGATATGACCGAAAAACAGACAGAAAAAATCCTCTGCGAGATGGAAGAAGAATATAATTCTTCCCCCGAGAGAGGCATACATCTTATACGGCTTGAGGACAGCTGGCAGCTTTGCACCAAAAGAGACTACTATGACTATATACACCGTCTCAAAGAGAAGGCACGCAGAGCGGCACTTACAAATGCAGGACTTGAGGTCTTATCGGTTGTTGCATACAATCAGCCTGTTACAAGAAGCAGTATAGAATTCATAAGAGGCGTCAACAGCGACGGACCTCTCAATAACCTCGTTGCATCGGGTCTTGTTAAGGAAGTCGGCAGGCTTGATGCCCCGGGAAGACCCATACTTTTCGGAACAACAGAGGACTTCCTCAGATGCTTTAACCTGTCATCGCTTTCGGAGCTTCCCGACATCGACAAAGAGTACAGCTTTGAGGGAGCAGGCGGTTTGCTCGGAAGCATGCCCATTCAAAGCGACGAGACGGACGAAAACCAGATGTCAATTGACTTTGAGATTGAGCGTGAAGAGGAGGATATGGGACAAACCTCAATGCTTTTATCGGAATGAGGAACAAAGTATGTATCTTTTGTATGCAGTAATTGCATTGATAATAGTAATTACAGCTTTTATGCTCTTTGCAAAAATTAAAATAATTTTTGAATATAAAAAATATCCCGGTGAAAAACTATATACCGACATACGCGTAACATACGGATTTATTAAGCTGGACAAGCTGGTGTCAAAAGTCATATCAAAGGCATCTGCAAAAAAATCATTTGGGTCAGAAGATAAGGAAATGACAATTATAAAAAAGGTCAAAGCCTATGCCAAAACCATTCGTATACTAAAAACCGTTTACTCAAAAAACAGATGGTTTATACGCAAAAGATTATTGATTGACCCCCTCAAATTCCACCTCAAATTCGGGTTCGGAGATGCGGCGGTCACAGGAATAATGACAGGCGCAATAAACACCATGCTCTACTCCCTGCTCTCTTTGCTCGACCGTATAGGTACGGTAAAAAATCACTATTTTGAGGTAGTTCCCGTATTTGAAAGCCGAGGATTTGCGTGCGTAGCAAGGGGAAGCATAACACTTAGAATGATAAATATACTCACCATAGCAGTGAGACTATATTTAACATACAAAAAAACAATTAAAACAAATAAATAAAAAGGCGGCGATATTATGGAAAAACACCCCATCGAAGGCTTAATGAGTGAGGCAATGGAACATATCAAACAAATGGTTGATGTTAACACAATAGTAGGAAACCCTGTAACAACCCCCGACGGCACTACAATAATACCGATATCAAGAGTTGCATTCGGATTCGGTGCGGGCGGAAGCGAATTCAGCCCCGCACCCGATACAAACAAGGATTCTCAGGCACTTTTCGGCGGCGGTTCGGGCGGAGGCGTAAGCATCAATCCTGTGGCATTTCTTGTGGTAAACAGCGAGCAGATTAAGCTCCTCCCTGTTTCCAAAACATCTACAACGGCAGACAAGATTATAGACCTTGTTCCCGAGCTTATTACAAAGTTCAACAAAATTGCCAATGAATTCATTGACAAAAGGCAAAGCAAGAATGAGGAAAAGAGCGATACAGAGGTAGAACTTCTATAAAAATGGAGCCTTCAAAAATTTTTTGAAGGCTCCATTTTTAACTATTTTATACTACCGTCAGGATTAAAAAGCGGAAGTTTTTCCAGATATATTATATCTTTCATTTCTGCGGCATCGCCCTCGGCAAGAACAGCCATCTTGCCTGCGATAATTCCTCCGCACTTTTCGCAAAGAATTTCGAGACACTTAAGAGACTCGCCCGTGCTTATAACATCATCCACTATAAGAACTCTCTTGCCTCTCAGTGCATCTGCAGCATTGTCATCAAGATACAATACCTGCGGATGTTGTGTAGTTATGGAATTGACCTCTGCACTTATTACATTGTGCATATAAACCTTTGTACCCTTGCGTGCTATGATATAATTGTCAGCACCTGTCTGTCTTGCCATCTCATACACAAGCGGTATACTCTTACATTCTGCGGTAAGCATGATGTCAAACTGAGGTGCTTTTTTAATCAGCTCTGTTGCCGCCGCCTTGGTTATCTCTACATCACCGAACATTATAAATGCCGCTATGTACAAATCATCGGTGACCTTGCACAGAGGCAGACTTCTTTCTAGACCTGCAATTTTCATTTTGTAATCCATTATTGCTCACTCCTTATTATATCAAAACATAAGCCATGACAAACTGCTGTCTGTCTTTAATGTATCTATTCCAAACAAATACAAAATTTGTTCTATCTTCTTATCCTTCATAAACTCATCCATCGAGCCTCGGTAATATCTCATATCCAGAAGGTATATATTCTTGTAATTATATGCAAGAAACGGTGCCATATTCTGTGCAAAGGAATCTCTTACAACAAGGATATTTCCGCCTGATGCATGAGGATTGTTTATCCTTACATAACCGTGGTTGCCGTCAAGAAACACGGGATACATATCCTTTTTCCTGAGGTGCTCCTTAAAAAACATCGTGTCATGGGTTTCCTTATCATCAAGTGTTACTGTTATGTCATCAAGATGTAAATCCCATATTTCTATATCCTCTCCGTCCGTAAGCCAGAAACCGCTTCCCGAATAGGTAGTACCCTTAAATCCGTCAAATGCTTCTATATCATACTCCTCTTTCTTGGGAC
>JAZSFO010000013.1:0-2934 GCA_045532255.1 Clostridia bacterium
AAACGAGGGCGCCCTTGACATGCCTGTGCTTTTATGCTATATATGAACTGAGGGACGAAATCCCAAAATACGGATTTCATCCCTCATAAATCACTTAAATTATATTATCATTTTGGAGTTTACACAAAATCGGGGAAATACCCTTGCTTAATGCAAAGTCGGGTTCTTCGACAGTCTGAAAGCTGTGACCAAAGTCACACCTTTGCGTTCTTTCTTGTACACCAGGATTTTTCTTCACACTTTGGACATTTAAGATGCCTTGTAGTTAATGTATGTGCACCCCAAATATATGCCTTAAATGTAGGCTTAAAAATGTGCCCGCATTTTCTGCATTCATAAACACCTGTTTCGTAGTCAACCTTGGCGGCATAGGATATCGCAATCCATACCAAAATCACCGAAACCGCTATAAGAGCGATTGCAGTCGCAGTATTTATTATTTTTTCTTCCGCAAGAACTGTGCTTATAACAAGCAAAGCGATACTTAAAACTACTCCGACAATCGATAATATTATTTTACCTTTAGTTTTCATTTTCATCATCTCCCTAGTTTATACTAACCCGAAAGAAGCAATATACTCAGCATCTGATTCAAGTTTTGGATCGTTTTTCTCAAAGACAATATTTAAATTATTTTCCTTAGCAGTCAAGTCAAAGTGGCAAAGTGCAATTCCTATATCAATCATTTGCATATCGAGTTTCTCAGTACGAGTAAAGCCCTTACTGCGTTTTAAGTAAAAGTGAACTGCATTATCGGTTGCTACAACTCGCCAGGGTTGCTTGTTTACTGCCGATGGAGCAAGACGGACCATTTCCAAAGCCTGTGCCCATTTGCCTGCTTTTTCTTTTGTCAAAGGCGCATCAAATGAACCGTCAAAGAATAATTCCTCAAAAGGAAGTCTCTCATCGGCTTTAACTCCTTTTCGCATCATACTCTCACGCAAAGACATTTTCTTGGCAGGGTATCCAAGCGCACTTGCACAAGGCATAATTTCATCGCTATCCAGTTCCATAGCCTGTTCAAAAGCAGAACGGTTCATAGTTCCGCCAAGCCATACAGTTCCGATTCCGATAGACTGGGCATACAATACGAACATTTCAAAGGAATAGCCAAATGCCACACTTGCATTTTCTGTGTGCTTAATTTTACCGCCGACAAATAAATCCGTACCCACCGTAACAGGGCAGTTAAGTCCGTATTCTTTTGCATTCATCAACTTGAAATCAACAGGTATTTTAAAAGGATTTTCTATTGTCTGTGCAAAAGTTGTCAGCTTCTCTATATCGCTTTTATCAAGTTCTCTGCCATCATATGTCCTGACACTTCTTCTGTTTTTGATATGTTCTGCAATATTATTCATAGATAACCTCCTATAATTCCTACTCATTTATAACTTCTATGTAAAAACTGACCGGTCTGAATCCATCATTACAGGAAATCATAGCCGATTTTTTGTTTTTCATCCAACCATCATAGAAATTTCCGCCACCTATGCTGAGCTCTTTCACAAAGTACTCCATACTTTCCCAAGCAGAATCACACATATTTTCAGGTTTTTCGCCACCAAGGGAAATAAACTCCTGACCGAGCCTCATATCGCAGGTGTGCTCAATTGGATTTTCATATTTTGATATCAAATCATCATACCGCGCCATTTTCATAACGGTAATTCTACAATTTTGCATCGTCCTTGCTACCTCCGCAATTCCAATATTTTCTCTTTAATCTTATTCGCAGTTTTAATAAATTCTTCATCGCTTTTCCCTGTGGGATCGTCAAGTCCCCAATCCAAGCGTTCTTTGCATGGAATGTTGGGACAATGTACATTGCATCCCATTGTGATAACAATATCAGGCTCAGGAATATCCGAAATCAGCTTTGAATACTGACCTGACATATCAATGCCGAAATGCTCTTTCATAATTCGCACGGCATCTTGGTTTATCTCAGGCTTTGTTTCTGTTCCTGCAGAATAGCAGTCATATTTTTCTGACAGGTACGCTTTCCCAAAGGCTTCTGCCATTTGACTTCTACAGGAATTATGTACGCAAATAAATGCTATTTTAGTTTTTGACATGGAAAGGACACCTTTCTTCAATACATTGATTATTCAGCTTTGAGCGTGAACACTTGATTTCATCAAGCTCCATATGTACGCCAAGCTTCTCGGCGGTAAAAGCTACTGCCTCGGTTATTGCTATGTAAGAATCTCTTTTACAGCAACGAGGTCCGCCGTTTTTGCCGATTGCAGTAAGTGCTTGCCCTGTCATCTGATTTGATAGTCCCCAAGCTTCTTTTGCAAGGGGTGTGGACCTTGTTATAATCGACATATACATTCCTGTGCTGATGCCTGCACCGCACGCGCCCCAAAATCCGCAGGCTCCGCCGGGAACTTGTTTTCCTCTTGCGTACATTTCAGGAAGTGTTGACGGTCAATCAATATCTCCGCCTGCGTTTTTATATGCAGTAAGAAGTGATGCACCCACCATAACATGATGCTCGGGTCCGTGCATATGACAAAAGTCCATAGACATCATTTTCTCTAAAATCTCAATAGGATTTTTGGACTTTTCATTTAACGCTAACGCTATAATTTTGTCCATTCCGCTTGTGTGGCACTCACTGCAAACGAAATGACCATTCACACATCTTGTTTTGCTGTTTTCTTTTTTATGACACACCACACATTCCATCAGTGTGTCTGCATCTAAATATTCAAGCGGTGCTTTGCAAATTAAACATTCTTCACTCATTTTTCCACGTATAATTAAAACCATCTCGAAAGGGGTGGTCTTTAATTATTTCTCCTTTCCTCAAATTTGTTATTAGCCGTTTGTAAAAGTCTGAAAAGCCAGACTTCAAGCGGCTTTTTGCATTAAACATATGATGATTTTTCTCCGTTTTTATGGTATAATTAAGTTGTTAAAATCAAT